>NZ_JADEXP010000053.1 GCF_015207065.1 Leptolyngbya cf. ectocarpi LEGE 11479
ACGATAGTCGCATCATTCCGATCTTGTTTGATGATGTGATGATTTCAAATATTCACTCATCAATTCGTCAGTTCCAGGTAAAACGCTTCAATAGTGAGGACTTTTACTCTTTATTGAGAGATCTAAATGAGTTATTGCCTAGCGATCTTCAACGAGAGCGAGGAGATCTACGAGATTCTCATGGACTGACGTGGCCAACACTTGATATTGACATCAACAAGGCACTTCAAAAACAAGAAGAAAATAGCCAAATAGATGTTACAAAAGCAGATCGTGATCTACTAGAAGATATTCTAGAAAGAGTAAGTGGACTATCGAGTTTAAATTTTCCAAAAATCGAAGAAATTTCTAGGCTATTTCAACAAATCTGGTCTACCTCAGAAGGAAATTATATTTATATTGAAGGTGAAAAAGAAGCCTTTGAGGCTCTCATTGCTGGTACATATAGAGCTAAAGGAATTATTCGTGCAACACGTTTTTCACCTGCGTCTATCATCAATAAATATCCCCGTTATTGGGAAGCCATCAAAGATCGGGTTTTAGGTAGGAACGATTACAAGCCCTTGGAAAAATACGATCGAATAATCGCAGTCAATGAGTGTGAAAAAATTCAGGATATTGAAGAGTTTTTTGATTGCTTTCTTGGAAAAGATTTTAATATCTACTTGACTTCAAGTTATCACGATTACGAGCTTGTAATTATTGATGAAAATGAGGTATTTATTCTTTTCTTTGCTCCTGAGGAAGATGTTATTGGTTCAACCTTGTATTTGCTAGGACGTGAAATTGCAAGCAAATTTGCTGCAATATTTGACAATCGATTAAGAGGTCCACATCATAGTATCAATGCGATCAGTTTAGAATATATGAGAGAAAATGATGTTCAACCTAAGCTTAAAGAGGTTAGGGACAGGTTCTCTAATTGTAGATAGCTAGAACCATCAATTTCTGCTAGTTTCTCTTCGGGTAAGGATTAGAGTTCTTTCATAATCTGTTGAATGAGCATTGCCCAAACTTCTAGGAAGTTCTCGATAACGAATAATTTCCTTTTTCAGACATATCTTAAAGCGTAGAGTCATCATCCACTTGCTGACCCTGCTCGTACTGTGCGATCGCCATTTCAACGCCCTCTCACATGGCAGAGAGCGGCAGGGTTTGTCCACTTAGAGCCTCCTGCAACCCTTGCTGGATGCCCTCGATTACTTCCTGAGTCGGAGTTTCGTCGGGGTCGGACTCGTTGGTTTCATCAATTAGGATGATGAGGCGTACTCGTTGGGGTTTGGTAAAATCCAGATTACAGTCAAGAGTCAGTTGTCCACTCTCATTTATGACTGCTGTGGTTTCAATGGCTTTCATATGCTGGAGTGCCTCTTCAGGTAACGGCTCAAAAAAGGCATCGCCTAGTTTTCCGATGTTGAATGACCATGGCCTAAACTCCTGGAAAGCTAGAGAATGAGTTTGATTTTATGATGGCTTATGGACCGAGCAATTGTCAGCTGTTTCATAAGTTTCAATAGCGTCAGTACGATCGCTGTAGATCGGGCTTCGACTCCGCTCAGCCCTCTACTATATATCGTTCCCGCTGACGGAGCGAAGCCACAGCCAGCCTCACATCACCCAGAAAGATATACTGGGTGAATCTGTCATCCCGTAGCTTCCATGGCCAACCTCAAACGCACCCGTGAGGACATTTTAAAATCAGTCGTCAACACAGTTCATCGCCAGGGACTAACAGCCACAGGATTAAGCAAACTATTTGAAGTCAGCGGCGCATCGGCAGGTAGTTTTTATAATTACTTTCGATCAAAGCACGAGCTAGGCCATGCGCTGATCGACTTTGAATGGTCTCAGCTCCAGACCCATGTATTAGAGCCCTCAGCTTCTCAGAGCAATAACCCCATTGAGCAGATTTTTTGGATTCTGGATCGTCTAGAAGAGAAACAGCTAAAAGAGCCTAAATGTGGCGGCTGTTTGTTAGGCAATTTAATTGTTGATCTAGTGGAACAAGATCCTTCGTTTCACGAGCATCTTATGCAGGTGTTTGGTCAGTGGGAGAGTGCGATCGCACAGATGCTACAGCAGGCCAGCCCCCAACTGCACCACGGCATCAATCCAGACCATCTAGCCGCACAGCTAATTGTCGCCATCGAAGGTGCCATGCTGATGGGCAAGCTACATCGCAGTGAGGCCCAGCTAAAGCGAGGATTTGACTTAGCCCGACAGACATTGAAGACAGCACTCATTTAGGTAAATGGGCAGCTAGTTTTGGCACTGGTGCTATCGGTCTCAGCCGGTCTCAGTGTGGCCAAGTCCTAACATCTTCCTTCCACCTCTTAGAAGTTTCTTGTATCTTAAATAGAGTGATCATTCTATTTGGATATAACCATGGCCGAAGCAACTACCACGACCGCCGAGGTGAGTGCACCGCTTACCCCCATTCCCCAGGATGGCCTGACAGAATTGGCCGCTAAGAACAAAGCTAACCCCGCCGATAAAACCCTCAAGGTTAAAACGGTCTGTACTGGCAAATTTCGTAGCCTCAATTACGCCCGTGATTTAGATGCCTTTGTCATTGACGAGCCCCCCGTGCTGCTCGGTGACAATACCGCCCCCAACCCCTCTGAGATCGTCCTTGGTGCATTAGGCTCCTGTCTGGTGGTGGGCATTCAAGCCAACGCTGCCGCCAAAGGTGTCACCCTGACCAAGCTAGAAATCGCCCTAGAAGGGGATATCAATATTGTTAGTACCTGGGGTACAGGGGAATTAGAAAAGCCTCAGATTGGCTTTACCGACGTGCGGGTTAAGGTCGACATCGACGGTGATGCTGAGCGGTCTGTGCTAGAGGAAATGGTGGCCCATGCCAACACCTGGTCGCCAGTGTCTGCCACCTTGAGCAATCCGATGCCGGTATCGGTTTCAACGGTTTAATTTGAGCGATTGGCTTAAACTGACATAAAGCTAAGAGCTGGCTGCACTCGACTTTGCACCCTTGGTTGATGAATGTAAAAGTAGAGAGAGAGTAAACCTCAGAAAGCTGTCCGCTCTTTAGCCTCCCTGCTGACTAGGGAAAAGTTATTGGCAAGGGGTTTCGGTACATTGAGCAAATGGTCGAAACCCCTTTGGCTAAAGCCCGTTCCTAGGGTTAAGGGCACAATGCTATTGGAAACTGCTGCACACCTAGCGATCATCACGCCCAGCACTATCAGCCATTCATATACATCAAATTCATTCATATACAGCATCGCCATGCAAACTGTTTCAAAATCACCAAGTCGTGAGACATGCCTGGAAACCTTAGGGACAGACCCAGCCATTGCCAACCTGCGCACTGTCATTAATCAAGTGCTGACGCCCAAGGTGCAGGATATTGATCTAAAGGGAGAGTATCCGGATCAGATTATGCATCGCTTAGGCGAAGCCGATGCCTTTGCCCATGCGGTATCAGCCAGCCATCAAGGGACTGGAAAAGGATTGAAGGCGGCTGTCCAGAGTCTTGAAGAAATTTCTAAAGACTGTCTTTCCACTGGTTTTATTGCCTGGTGTCAGGTGGCCTGTACCTGGTATTTGCAAAATACTGCCAATAGGGGTCTGAAGGATTTCATGCTCCCCAAAATAGCGTCGGGGCAGATTTTGGCTGGGACGGGGCTATCCAACCCGATGAAGCACTTTGCTGACATTGAGAAAATCGCCCTGACGGCAAAGCGTGTGGACGGCGGCTATGTGATCAACGGCATGCTGCCCTGGGTGTCTAATCTGGGACCCGGTCACTATTTTGGAGTGGCTGCTAAACTGGCGGACTCTGAAGAGTACATGATGGCCATTGTTTCTGATGAGCTAGAGGGCATGTCCCTGCGGCTCAATGCCCACTTTATTGCCCTAGAGGGTACAGGCACCTACAGCTGTGTGTTTCGCAATGCGTTTGTGCCGGATGAGTGGGTGTTAGCCTCCCCCTGCGAAGACTATGTGGCCTGTATTCGTCCTGGCTTTATTTTGACCCAGGTGGGCATGGGCTTAGGACTTACTGACAGCTGCATTGAGCTGATGAGACGCTCTAACAAGCGATTGGGTCATGTGAACCAGTACCTGGACGACCAGGTCGAAGACCTCAATGCCGATTTGCTAATGGCGCGTCAGCGTACCTATCGGTTGGCTGACCAGCTCAATGAGTGTACAGGTGTGGCTGACCCCCAGCTGACTCGTGAAATTATTCAAGCCCGAGTGACGGCCTCAGAACTGTCGCTGCGGTCCTCGCAAGCGGCCATGCTCCACGTGGGTGCTAGGGGCTATGTACACGGCAGTCCGGCTGAGCGCAAGCTGCGGGAAGCTTATTTTGTGGCGATTGTGACCCCGGCGTTAAAACATCTGAAAAAGATGCTGGCTGATATGAAGCAAACGGCCCTATCGGTTGCCTAGGATGGGTCTTGCCCCCTATGGGACAAGCTCCTCACTATGCATAGACTGTGTAAAGGGTTGGCAGCTTAATCCGTCAGATTGCCCGTGTGCAGTGAGTTGGCACCTATATGTAGGTGCCAACTCAGCAGACTGTAACGGAACTTAAACTCTGTCAAAACAGTATGTCTTGATACAAAAAACAGATATAATAGCAGCTCTAATAAGGTCACTTAGCATCTACGCAAAAACCCAATATGGTCTCGATCTCTGGTCAGCCCCGCCAGTGGAATAACCTCTCTTGTCAGCAGGGAGAGGCTAGCGCCGTCGCCACACGCTGCATTATCTGTGGAAGTTTTCATTCCACCCAAGATCACTGGCGCTTGATGGCTGAGGCTGAGATGCCCCAGAATCCGGCTGACTTGATCGACGATCTGGTCAAGATGCGGATGTATCAGCCATCGGCCATTGAGACTGCAGATGCCATTAGCCAGGCTGAGCTGCGTACGGCCCTATTTATTAGTAAGGTCGGTCAGGGTAAACCCCACCGTGAGAAGCTGGTTCGAGATTTGATTCAGCTGGCGGGTGGCTTAGATCAGGCGTTTAGTGCCGCCTTTGGACCTAAGGCTGGAGAGTTTTTTACAGATGCTAAGCGCATCAGCCAGGTAACGCGCCGTAAGTTTTTGCAAAATGTCGCGGTGGGTGCAGCGTTGGTGACGTTGGCCAACTGTGCTGATACCCCTGAGCAAGCTGCCCAGACTACCGATGATCCAGAAGCTAAGGGAACTGGAGCACTGGAGAAGACTGACCTGAAGGTAGCGTTTCTACCCATTACCTGTGCAACGCCCATCATCATGTCGAAGCCGTTGGGCTTCTATGAGAAGCAGGGTCTGAATGTGGAACTGATGAAGTATTCTAGCTGGTCGGTGGTCCGGGACGCTGCGATCGCAGGTGAACTCGATGCCTACCACATGCTGGCCCCCATGCCCATCGCCATGTCCCTGGGCCTAGGCTCTACGCCCTTCTCAGTGAAGCTGGCCAGCATTGAGAACAATAATGGTCAGGGTATCGCCGTTGCTAAGAAACACCTGGGTGCGGTCAACGGTCCTGCCGACTTTAAGGGCATGACCATCGGTATTCCCTATGATTATTCCAACCACAACCTGCTGCTGCGCTATTACTTAGCCACAGGCGGTCTGGACCCCGATAACGATGTGAAGCTGTTGATTTTGCCGCCGCCGGATGCGATCGCAAAAATGTCCACCGGTCAGATCGACGCCTTTATCCTGCCCGACAACTTTACCCAGCGGGTGGTACAAGATGACATCGGCTTTATCCATCTGCTCACCAAGGACTTGTGGTCCGGTCACCCCTGCTGTGCCTTTGTCGCCGCCCAGAACTGGATTGATGAGAATCCCAATACCTTCCGGGCGCTGAATAAGGCCATCATCGACGGGGCCACCTATGCCAATCAGCCCGCTAATCGCATGGAGATTGCAGCTGCTATTGCTCCTCGCGAATATCTCAACCAGCCTTTGCCGGTGTTAGAAGCGGTGATGACCGGTAAATTTGACGACGGCCAGGGCAACTCCTTTGACATTCCCGATCGCATTTACTTTGATCCCTATCCTTGGAAGAGTTTTGCCAGCTGGATTACCACCCAGCTAGTGCGTTGGGACTACACCTCTGGCGACAAGATTGCCGACGGTGGTAAAGACTTCTTCTTGACGGACCTGGCCCGTGAGCTAGCTAAGGAACTGGGTGTGGATGCACCGGAAGAGATTACTCGCATTGAGAAGATGCAGTTTGGCGACTTTGATCCAGACAATGCGGAAGATTACTTGAAAAATCAAATTGATAAGTTTGGGGTTTAGGATAGTTAGTCACGCGATTCTCTAATACAAAAAATCGAGGGCTGTTGTCAGACAGTATCCCTCGATTTTTTATTTATAACCAATGGTCCCTTTCTACAGCGCGTGCAGCTTTTCTTCAAGCCTTACTCGCTGTTTTTCAACATCTATATGAGTTAACCTGGCTTTTATGGTTCGCTAGAACAATCACTCTATGGATACCGAGAGCGGCAACGCTACCTTAAAGGTGGTCCCTGCTCCTAACCGGCTTTTTACCTGAATATCTCCCTGTTGAAAATCCACAAACTGCTTAACAATACTTAAACCCAAGCCAGTTCCTGGAATATTACTCACATTCTTACCCCGGTGAAACGGCTCAAATAGATAGGGATAATCCTCCGGTGGAATCCCCAACCCGCTGTCTTTGACCACAAACACGGCCCGATCCTTGTGGCGAGATAACGCTAGACTCACGGGCTGACCATCTAGCGTATAGCGCATGGCGTTGGCCAAAATATTGGTCAAAATTGAACGCAACAGCGTCTGATCCAGCTTGGCAATTAGAGGCTTGTGGCGTCCAATAAATTCTAGCTGTATCTGCTCTGAGGCTAACTCAGACAAAAGATTACGACAAAAATCAACTAGATTTAGCGGTTCAGGATTTAGGCAGAGCCGCCTGGCGTCTAACTTGCCTAGCACTAAAATATCGTCAATCATCTGAGTCATGCGCTCAACGTTTTCTTTAATGGCTAACAAATACTGATTTTTTTGTAATGGCGATAATTGTTGCTCATAGCGATTTAGAGACGAGACCGATAGAGCAATATTGTTCATGGGGTTGCGAAACTCATGGCAAACCATAGACACAAATCTAGACTTTAACTGACTTAATTCCCGCAGTCGTTCATTGGCTGCATAGAGTTCTGCCGTCCGTCTCTGGACCTTGAATTCGAGGTCTTCATTGGTTTGTTGTAAGACCGCTTCGGCCCACTTACGCTGGCTAATATCTCGAAAGGTGATCACCGCTCCAATCAGCTCCCCAGACTCGTCATGCATGGGGGTGCTGATATATTCCACTGGAAAACAGGTGCCGTCTTTACGCCAAAATACCTCGTCGGTTACCCGCTGTATATGGCCTCTGTGCAATACATCATAGATAGGGCAACATTCTTTTGAATAGGGGCTGCCGTCAGCGTGAGAATGGTGCAGCACGCGATGCATCGACTGACCGACTAAATCCTGCATCTCCCAATCGATCATGGCAGCCGCTGCCGGATTTACGAATGTTACAATGCCTTGTAAATCTAAGCCATATACCCCTTCTCCCACCGCGTTGAGAATTAGCTGATGCTGGCGGCGCAGGGTGGCCAGGGCCTGGTGATCGGAAAGGGAACTAGAATCGCGTAATGTCATAAAGGGGCTCAAGACTGTAGTGCACTACACCACGATCAATGCTAAAAACCTTTAAGCATTTAATATAGAGACGTGTATAGACGCTATCTTCGCTGAGATGATTTTATCTTCATCGTAGATGGTAGAGGCGATGGTAAAAACGATTCTTGTCATTGAAGATGAGGCCCAAACAAGAGAAATTTTTCTCCGCTGTTTAAAATTTGAAAAGTTTAAAGGCATCGGAGCTGAAAATGGCTCTACAGGGGTGAGATTGGCAACACAACATCAGCCTGACTTGGTGGTGTGTGACATTATGATGCCTGATATGAATGGCTATGATGTGCTCACATCGCTGAGGAAAAATGACGTCACGGCGTCAATTCCGTTTATCTTTTTGACGGCTAAGGTGACGATGTCGGACCTGCGCCAGGGAATGACCCTAGGCGCAGATGATTATTTGACAAAACCCTGCACGGTGGAGAATTTTTTAGATGCGATCGCATCGCGACTCAAACGCCAAGAAGACTTCAAGCGCAGTCTGCACTCGCCCCCTATCAATTCTCCTGACCCCCAGCAGCAGGCCATCGCCGCCGAAACAATTTTTCCGGACTGTCCGCGTCTGACAGCGGTTTTTGACTTTATCGAAGCCCACTACCAACAGTCTATAAACCTGACCGATGTAGCCCAGTCCGTCGGCTATTCTCCCGCCTACTTAACCAATTTGTCCCAAAGTCATACCGGGCGCACCGTCAAAGCATGGATTATTGAACGCCGCATGGCCCAGGCCCGTCAGCTCTTGACCAGCACTGCTGAATCGATTAAACACATTGCTGAATCCATCGGCTATGCCGATGCAGGCTACTTTACTCGACAGTTTCGTAAACTACACGGAGTGACACCCCAGGCCTGGCGTAAACAACCCAATTTGTAACAATCGCAACAAAACTACCCTGTCAACAACAAAAAGAGTCAAAAAGTCCTAGTTTTTCAAAAAATAGTCCAATGTAATCCCTGGATAGGATTGGTATAAATTAGACTATCGAACCCCGCGAATACACGTTGTTCATGCCCGGGCGGCCATACCAGAAAGAAATTGGACGTGGCTATCAATAAATAAAAGTATTTTTGATTTTTGCAGTCAACGCTAGCTAAGGTGCGTACTCCTATGGTGTCCACATCCCCCCAAACCGCTCAAAAATGGGACAATCTAAATTGCGATCGCGGTAACCTCACCGATTTTCAGATGGCCTGCATCATCTGCGGTGGAGCCCACCTAACCATGTCCCACTGGGAGTTTCTGCAAACTATGCCCCAGGACCCGGTGGACATGGTGGGGGACATCGTCAAAATGGGTCTCTACAAGGACGAACAGCTACGGGCCGCCGATAGCGTCAACGCCTATGAGCTACGTAAAACCCTGTTGCTCAAAACAGCAGGTCGAGGCGATCCAAAGCGGGAGCGGTTGGTTCTAGCCCTAGCCGAGCAGGCAGGGGGCATTGAAAATGCATTTGCCGCCGCCTTTGGCCCCCAGGCCGGACTGTTCTTTAACGACGCCATTCGCAACAGCAGCTTTACCCGACGAGAGTTTCTCAAGAACCTGGCCATTGGCGCTGCCCTGGTTACCCTGAGCAACTGCGGTGGTAAGCCCGAAGAACCCGCCGCCGTGGATGACGCAGCACCCGTGGACACGTCGAATCTGGAGAAAACCAACCTCAAGATTGGCTTTATTCCCATTACCTGCGCCACCCCCATTATCATGGCGGAGCCTCTAGGGTTCTACTCTAAGTATGGATTCAATGCAGAAGTGGTGAAAATGCCCAGCTGGGGAGCGGTGCGCGACTCGGCCATTGCCGGCGAGCTAGATGCTTACCACATGCTGGCTCCCATGCCCATCGCCATGACTTTGGGTCTAGGTTCCGCCGCCTTTGGGGTGAAGCTTGCCAGTATCGAGAATATCAACGGTCAGGCCATCACCATAGCGGAAAAATATAAGGGTCAAATCAACGGCCCAGCAGACTTCAAAGGCTTCACCATCGGGGTGCCATTCCCCTATTCCATGCACAATCTGCTGCTGCGCTACTACCTGGCCACGGGGGGTATTGATCCAGATGTGGATGTGAAGATTCGCCCCGTCCCCCCACCGGACAGCATTGCCCAGATGGTGGCCGGTGACATTGACGCCTATCTCATGCCCGATCCCTTTAACCAGCGGGCTGTATATGAAGGGGCCGGATTTATCTTTAAGCTCACTAAGGATCTCTGGCCAGGCCATCCCTGCTGTGCCTTTGCCGCCAGTGACCAATGGATTGATGCCAACCCCAACACCTTTAGGGCCCTCAACAAGTCCATTATTGACGCCGCTGGCTATGCCAGGGACCCGGCCAACCGTCCTGAAATTGCTGAGGCAATTTCTGAGAGAGCGTTCCTAAATCAGCCGGTGGAAGTTGTAGAAGCCGTACTGACGGGTAATTTCGAAGACGGTCAGGGTAATACCCTAAGTGTGCCGGATCGCATCGACTTTGACCCCTATCCCTGGCAGAGCTTTGCCAATTGGATTTCGTCTCAATTGGTCCGTTGGGATCTACAAGGAGATGGCAAAGCCGCCCAGGTGATTACCAGCGACACCTATGACGAAGTTGGCAAGGATATTTTCTTGACCGACCTAGCTAGAGAGCTAGCCCAGGAAGTAGGGCTTGATACACCGGATGACATCTATCGCACTGAGACGCTTGAATTTGACACCTTTGACCCCGCCGACCCAGCAGCTTATATTAAAGAGCAGATTGATAAAAATGGTGTCTAAACCAATCAGTCTGACATTGGAGGTGCAACCTACATGACCTTAACTAAGCCCAAGCCAGCGCAAAGAAAGACTCAAGCTAGTAATAAAAAAGCCAGTGCTCCTTGGATAAATGAGAATACCAAAGCATTGGGGCTGTTTATTATTTCGCTAGTTTTATTCCTAGCTTTTTGGGAGATTGGCGCTAACTTAAAGCTGTTTGCCAAAGGGATGCCAACAGCGTCTAAAACGCTACAAGAACTTTGGTGGTGGAGTACCCATCCGTTTTTTGATAATGGTCCCAATGATTTGGGCATTGGTTGGAATCTGCTGATTAGCCTGCGACGGGTGGCGATTGGTTATTTTCTGGCATCGATAATAGCGGTTCCCCTCGGTATCCTGATTGGCATTTCACCCGTTGCCTACAAAGCCTTTAATCCCTATGTTCAGCTGCTAAAGCCGGTCTCTCCCTTGGCCTGGCTACCCCTAGGTCTATATATCTTTCGTGACTCAGAACAAACTGGGATTTTTATCATCTTAATCTCTAGTATGTGGCCAACGCTGATCAATACAGCCTTTGGTGTTGCCAATGTCAATCCAGAATATTTGGATGTCTCTCGAACCCTGGGAGCATCCAGATTGCGTACCGTTTTTAAGGTGATTATTCCAGCCGCATTGCCTAACATTGTGTCTGGATTGCGCATCAGCATGGGCATTTCCTGGTTGGTGATTGTAGCCGCAGAGATGCTCCTAGGGACTGGATTAGGCTACTTTATCTGGAATGAGTGGAACAACCTTTATATTCCAAATATTTTGGTCGCTATTTTTATCATCGGTCTAGTGGGACTAATCTTGGATAACATTTTTGGTGCCCTAGAAAAATTTGTTGCATTTGGGCGTAAAGCGTGAGCGTTGCTTCCGTCGATTATTTGTCTAATGGTGCCGTGTCTCCTCAACCTGAATTTTTCTCTGCCCAGCTTTCCATTCGTAATGTCACTAAAATATTTGCGGGCAAGAGAGATATCTTTAGTCGGCTGTCGGGTAAAACATCCCGTGATTTTGTTGCCATTGAGAATATCAGTTTAGATATCGAACCCAACACCTTCGTCTCGATTATTGGTCCATCGGGCTGTGGTAAATCCACACTGCTAAATATGGTGGCCGGTCTATCGGACGTTAGCGAAGGAGAAATCTTACTCAACGGTTTACCCATTCAAGGGCCAGGGCCTGACCGTGGCATGGTGTTTCAAAACTATGCCCTCATGCCCTGGATGACTGTTGAAGAGAATATCCGATTCGCGGTCGAGACTGTTTATCCAAAACTATCGCCAAAACAGCTGACCCGTAATATCAAAGAACAGATTCAGCTGGTGGGGTTGGAAGGGGCTGAGAAAAAGCATCCCCACGAACTATCAGGCGGCATGCGGCAGCGGGTGGGTATCGCCCGTGCGTTGGCCATCGATCCTCAGATTTTGCTGATGGATGAACCCTTTGGGGCTCTAGATGCCCTCACACGTGGTTTTTTGCAAAGCGAAGTTGAGCGCATCTGGGAACAGCAGCGCAAGACCGTGATCATGATTACCCACAGCATCGAAGAAGCCCTGCTGCTGTCGGACCGCATCGTCATGATGACCCGAGGGCCTGCGGCCCGCGTTGATGAGATTCTAGAAGTCCCGTTCCCACGACCACGGGATCGAGAAACCATCGACCAGCATCCGGCCTATCACAACTTAAAGGCCGAGATGGAGCGTCATTTATTCCGTGAGACCCGTGCCGTAGAGGAATCACGCATCCGGCGTTAGCCGGAGCGAATTTCCTGTAAGCGTTTTCCCTTTTAATTATTGCAATCGAGGTGATTTTAGGTATGGCTATTTCTGAGATTTCCACCAAGTTTCTTGCCGCTAAAAAGGCCAAAGGGTTATCATTTGCCGATTTAGAAGCCAAGCTCGGCTATGACGAAGTTTGGATTGCGTCGGTACTCTATCGTCAGGCCAGCGCCTCTGAAGAAGAAGCCACCAAAATCGTAGAAGCATTGGGGATGGGGTCAGAATTTGTAGAATATCTGACCGAATGTCCGATGAAAGGTGGTTTAGATCCTCTAGTACCCACAGATCCGCTGATCTACCGCTTCTATGAGATTATGCAGGTCTATGGCGTACCCGTTAAGGCCGTTGTCCATGAAAAGTTTGGCGATGGCATCATGAGTGCCATTGACTTTTCCATTGACGTGGAGAGGGAAGAAAATCCCAAAGGTGATCGGGTCAAGGTGATCATGTGTGGCAAATTCTTGCCCTATAAGAAGTGGTAAATCAGACGGCGTAAGTTACCTTTTCTTACCCTACAGGCCGTGGTAAATCGGACATGGTAAGCTACTTTGTCAATAGCTTTTCTGTAAAGACAAAGCTCTTACTGACACCCTTTCACTACTAGACGTTGAGTCTACCCCCTACGCCTCAACGTCTAGTTTCGCCACTTTTGTCTTTAATTTTTCCTTTGGAAGGTTTCATGTTAGCCCCTAATTTTTCCAAAATTTCTGGTGTTCTCCCAAAGCTGTTTGCCGCCACGTTTAACCACCTGGGTCGGGCATTTCTTGGGTTGATGGTGCTAACGGGTATGCTGTCGCTAGCAGCTGCCCCGGCTCTGGCACATCATCCGTTGGGTGGTCGCTTACCCGCTAATTTTTTTGAAGGGCTGATGTCAGGGGTAGGTCACCCGGTCATCGGTTTGGATCATCTGGCGTTTGTAATTGCCGCCGGTTTGATTGCGGCTACTCGCCCCAAGGGTGTGCTGATTCCAATTATGTTTGTGCTGGCCTCCCTGGCGGGAACGGCCATTCATCTGATGTCGTTGGATTTACCCGCACCTGAGTTTGTGATCTCGGCTTCAGTGCTAGCCTTTGGTGTGATTTTAGCCATGGGTAACAAGCTCAATTTGGCTACGGTTGCTTCGTTGGCAGCATTGGCTGGTGTTTTTCATGGCTTTGCCTATGGCGAAGGCATTTTTGGTGCAGAACCAACACCCATGGCCGCCTATCTGATTGGGTTTGCTGGCATCCAGATGGCAATTACCCTACTGTTTGCTTTCATTGGTAGTAATGTAGTCAAGCGGTCTACAGCACTACCTTCGCTAAATCTAAACCTGAGGTTTGCTGGATTTACCCTGGCTGGTATTGGTTTAGCGTTTCTGTCATCCGTTGTTATCGGTTAGCTGTCGATACTGGGCAAAGCGTTCGGTCTTTTCCTTTTACCGCCCTTACTCACTCCAGTCATCCTCTACTGAGCATCGAATTTTTATCGATCTTGTTAGGGCTGACTCTCATCCAACGGCAGCGGCGTTTCTACCTGGACTAGAAGCGCCGCTTTTTTTGACCCTTTTTATTGTTTATAACGCCACCCTACTTCAACTACCTGCTGCAAAGATCTGTTCTGCTTGTAAGGAGATTTCCGGAAAAACGCAGGATACTAAAGTCTCGCCTTGACGGAACTGATTCATCTCGTAGTGATTGTTCTTTAAATTGCAAATGGTAACGGTCGGCTGCTTTGGAGAGCCAATGAAATAGGTTCCGCCTAGGCCAAGATAATCAACAATCCAGTATTCTGGAATGCCCATGGCTTGGTAATCATCATACTTACGGGCATAGTCGTTTTGCCAGTTAGTACTAACCACTTCGACAACAAGTTTGGCTGACGTTCCTAGCGTGATGATGGGTTCACGTTGCCACAGGGATTCAGCCTCAAGGGCAGGTCGATCTAACACAACTACATCGGGCTTAAATGCTGAAACAGGACCTAATGGCTTGATCAGACACCGCATAGGAATAAAATAGGGCTGTTTGAGCTGAGCAATAGCCAGGTTCAGCTGTAGGTTTACGAATCCAGTGACCTGCTCATGGGGCCTAGTTGGTTCCATCTCTACTAGTTCCCCATCAATTAGCTCGTAGCGAGTATCGTCTCCGTATTGAGCCGTAAATTCCTCAAAGGTTAATGCTTTAGGAATATTTTGAACCATTATTTTACTTCCGTATAAAGGTCAGCCTGGAACCCATAGTCTTTATCTTAATCTGTCGATCTTTTATGATGCGTTAATACCTGCTTTTGTATTCTCGTCCGCGCCTAGTTTAAGATTCTGACAGGCGCTTTACTTTGGCTCCGGCTAGGCGGTTGTGGACTTCTGCTAGCCGCTGGGGAATCACATCCTGATGGGGGCTGTGCTCCAAACAGCGGCGCAGATCTAATGAGGCTAGATTGTCGGCACGGGCACCGGGAAACCAGTGACTGGCACCGCCAAGCAGGTTGTAGCGGGCCGCTGCATATTCGGTCATGTCGTAGGCATCCATCAGGTTGCCCAGCCACAGCATGATGTAAATATTCAGGCCGCCGGGGGTGTCGGCGGGCTTGGGTAGGCCCACATCCCAGGTTTTGTACCAGGTTTCACCCAGGGTTGCGATCGCACTTTTCTCCAGCTTCTCCAAAATCGGTGCCAGCGTCTCATCGGCCTGGTCCAACAGCGGCAACACTTTCATATGCTCGTCAAAGTCGCTGGGACGGGCCGCTCCTAAACTGAGGGTGTGCACCTGGCGATGGCTGAGGCAGAACAAATCATTAAACACCATGGGGCTGAGGGGCGCACACAGATCCACCAGCTTTGGCGGCGGTGCATACAGATGCCCGCCCTTATCCGACGGGCTGATGATAAATACGCCCACATCTTGCTTTTGGGCGGCTTCGATGGCGGGCCAGTTCAGCTGCAGGATGTAATACCAGTGCAGATTCACATAGTCGAACTGGCCCGTATTTATGGTGTCAACGATGACATTGGTGGGACCGTGGGTGGAAAAGCCCACATGGCGCACCCGACCCTGACGCTGCAGGTCGCGCACGATATCCATACAGCCGCCGGGACGCAGGGTGCAGTCCAGTAGTTCATGGGTGTTGATGCCGTGGATACCTAGCAGGTCTACATAGTCTAGCTGCAGGTTTTTGATGGATTTTTCAAACGTGGCCAGGAATTCTTTGGGATCTTGCCGAGGGGTGATTTTGGTTTGAACGATGATGCGATCTCGATCAAATGAGGGCAGCACTTTACCCAATTGTATTTCTGATGTGCCGTAGCCCCGTGCGGTCTCGATATGGTTAATGCCCAGCTCTACAGCTCGATGGATGGTGGCATCTAGATTTTCCTGATTTTTGGCTGGAATCATCCATTGCGGAGTGTCTTTCCAGGAGTGCTGGTACCGCATGCCACCGCAGGAAAACACCGGCATTTGTAATTCTGTACGTCCCAATCGACGATATTGCATGCGATCGCTAATAATGGATCTATTCCTTGATTAGTATTCCTTACAAATTATCACTCAAGATATGGGCTGAATCACTCAGTTGGGCCTAATCCTCCTTACCCAATGCCCCTGGCAACCCCACCAGCGTTCGCTGCGGCGAACAGGTCACTACCATAATCAACAGGGTAAGAATATAGGGAGCCGCATTAAACAAATAGTAGTAAGAATCAATCCCCACTGACTGAAATGCGGGGCCAATAGCCTGGGCACCACCAAATAGCATCGACGCCCACAGACATTGAATCGGATTCCACTTGGCAAAGATCACCAGGGCGACGGCCATCAGTCCCTGACCGCTGGAGATGCGCTCGGTCCACACCCCCGGATAGTAAAGCGATAGACAGGCACCGCCAATGCCAGCGAGAAAGCTGCCAGCAACAATGCTAAACATGCGTACTTTGAAGGTGGAAATGCCCATGGCTCGGGCGGCCTGGGGACTGTCGCCAACGGCGCGAATGTAAAGGCCCCAGCGGGTGTAGCGAAAGAACCAGTGGAGTAAGGGGGCAATGACCACCCCCAATAAAAATAATGGACTAATCTTCAGTGCCGCCTGGATTGGTGGCAGCGTACTCCAGCTGCCCCAGTCAAAGGTAAACAGCTGCGGTGCCTGGGGTTGAATAAAGGGTTTTCCGAGGAAAAACGCCAGACCGCTACCAAAAATGATCATGGCGATGCCGGTGGCTACATCGTTGACCCGAGGCTGTTGCGATAGCCAGCCGTGGACAGCACCCAGGGCCATACCTGATAGACCTGCGGCCAGCACCCCCAGCCACGGTGCCCAAAAGGAGCCGACTAAATCTTGGGACAGATAGGACACCCCGTAGGCACTCATGGCCCCCATCAGCAGCGTTCCTTCCAAACCCAGATTGATTTTGCCGCTTTTTTCGGTCAGGCATTCCCCCAGGCTGACAAACAAAAACGGCGCACTGCCTCGCAGCGTGCCTGCAATAATCCCTAGCGGGATCCCCCATAGACCCAGTGATTCTGTTGCCATGTCTAATTTCCCTTTGCTGTTGCTTTAAACCAGGGCAGTTTGCCGTAGAGTGAGTCGCTAAATAAGACGCATAGAAACACAATGCCTTGAAAGACTAGAACTGTAGCGTCGGGCAGATCATGGGCACGTTGGAGAATGCCGCCGCTGGCGAGAATGCCGCCGAGCAAAATTGCTACTAAGATTGTTGCCAATGGATTATGGCGAGAGACAAAGGCGACCAAAATTCCGGCATAGCCGTAGTTGGACACCAGCGATTCGTTAATGCGCTTTTGGACAGCGGCCACTTCTACCATGCCAGCTAATCCGGCGGCTGAGCCCCCCAAAAAACAAACGGCCATGGTCAGTTTGCCTACGGGTAGCCCGGCGATGCGGGCGGCACGGACGTTGCCCCCTGCCGTCCGGGCGGCAAAGCCAAAGGTGGTGCGCTGAATCAGGTAGTAGGCCAGGATGCAGACGATTAGACCGTAAAACAGGCCGAAGTGAATGCGGGTGCCAGGAATGGTCCCGAGCCAAATGCTGGGATCTAGTTCGGCGGACGAGGGTTTAGTGACAAAGCTGGCATCCCTTAGGGGACCCTGGACTAGGTGGTTCATGAGTGCGATCGCAATATAGTTCAGCAACAAACTGCTAATCGTCTCATTCACGCCGCGATAGTGTCGCAGTGCCCCCGCCAGCATAATCCACAGTCCGCCCGCCACCATGCCCGCCATCGCCATCGCCCCCTGCGCCACCAGAGGCGGCAAAGATGCCCCGACGCTCAGTCCCATTACTACTGCCGCCAGGCCCCCCATGACCAAAGCGCCCTCATTACCAATAATCACCAGACCCAAACGGGCAGGCAGGGCCGTACACAGAGCCGTCAGCATCAGGGGAGCGGCTCGAATTAGCGTATTCTGCCAGGCACTCCACCGGCCAAAGGCCGCCTTATAAATCGAGCCATAAACCGCAAACGGATTCGCCCCGGCCAAAGCACAAAAACAACCAAATATAATTAGAGCGACAGCGAGGGCCGCCACCGGTAGCACAACGGCTTCTAAGGATCTAAGCCACTGCTCAGATCCCCGTCGAGAAAGACTGACCATTAGCCGGCGATGCTGCCCTTGACACCCTCAATCAGCCAGTCCATTTTCTCCAGTTCAATATTTTGTTGTTCATACTTTTCACCCGCCGACAAAATCGACTTGCCCGTGTTGTCCTTGAGTTCACCCTCATAGATCACCAGCTCACCCTTGAGGATTTTGTCCTTGGCTGCGTCCGCATCGGCTTTAGCTTCATCACTGACCGCTGAACCATAGGCCGAAAGCTTACAAAAGTTATCCGCTAGACCACCCCGTAGAATGTGGTCAATGTCCCCCGCCATCAAGGATTTACCCGCAACAAACTGTTCACCCAAAAAGGTATAGATACTCACCCAGTCCCACTCAGCCCCTGTGAGATAGCCCTCCGGAGCCAGCGGGCTCTGGTCAGCGTGGTAGCCAGAACTAAAGATGCCGCGTTTTTCAGCAGTCTCCATCACCACCTTGGGGCTATCCACATGGCAGGTAACCACATCAATGCCCTGGTCCGCCATACTGTTAGTAGCCTCAGCTTCTTTCACCGGTAGTGCCCAGTCACCGGTAAAAATTACCTGGGTGGTAATCGCCGGATCAACCGATTTTGCCCCTAGGGTAAAGCTATTGATATTGCGCAGCACCTGGGGAATGGGCTTGGCCGCTACAAAGCCCAGTTTGCCTGTCTTAGACGTGTGCCCCGCAACCACCCCGGCCACATACTGGGCCTCATCGATATAGCCAAAGTAGCTGCCCACATTATCCGGGTGTACCCCATCCTGGTACAGACCGCCCGCATGGAAAAACTGCACCTCAGGAAATTCAGTCGCCAGTTCTAAAATATATGGGTCAAAATAGCCAAAAGAGGTGGGAAACAGCACGGTAGCCCCATCAATTTCGATCATGCTGCGCATGGTTTCCAACACCGCCGTCGTTTCAGGGACGCTGGCTTCTTCGATGATTTTGATACCTGCTACCTCTGCCATGGCCGCTGCCCCTTCGGCGTGGGCCTGGTTATAGCCAAAGTCATCCTTTGGTCCCACGTAGATAAAGCCCACCACAATCTCGTCCGATGCAGCGCTACCGCCCTCGGCTGCGTCTGTAGAATCCGTGGAGGCAGGGGTGCAGGCGCTTAGTTTCGTAGCTGCACCAAAAGCCGTCGTTGCCAACAATCCACGGATGATCTGACGACGAGAAAAACGGAGGGAACGGCGAGGGGACATGGAGGTTTTCCTGGCAATGGTTACCCTTCAGCATTGAGAAAAGTCTGCCTTTGCGTTGTATCCAATGCTGCAGTTTCGCCACCTTATTTGTACGGATCGGCTTATTCTTTTATGCGGTACCGACCTAATCAGCAGGCTTCTGGACGGGACAATGGTTTAGTAACGCGAGGCGATAGGTTTAGTTAGGGGAATTTACAAGGGTCTCTTGAACCTTTGACAAGGTGGTCACAATGACTCCAGAGGACAGTCTTGGATGTTGCCACAGATCGGCGATGATGAAAGTGGCCAGGAATGCGATCGCAAGTCGTTCAATTTTCCAAGGATAGGTAGCCATTAGTGTTCTCCTATGTTGATTAGGGGCGTAGGCATTTCGTCGGGATAGCATCAGATCTATCCCGATACAGGCAACTTATACACTGGGCATTTCTGCCGTAAGCGTTTTCCAAGCTGTATCTACAGCCCGCTCCACCCGGTTGCTTGCCGCCTTTAGGTCACTAACAAACTGGTCCCACTTTTCATTGCTACAGTCGTAAAGTCTTTAATGGACTGATTTAGGGACTGTTCCTGTTCTTAGAAAAAGAGTTCAGTCTTTTCAGTCTGGATAAATTACATTCAGATTGAAAACTAGTCCAGAGAGGATGTTTTCTCCTGAGAGTGTTTTGGGCGCTGGCAAAATATCGCAGCTTTTGATGAATCGCATATTACCTAGTGTATCGAATGCCTTTCAGGCTGATGGTCATGGAGTCGATAATGGGTAATGTTCTGTAGAATACTGCAGCTGATTTTAGATAGTTTTGAGGGCGATAGGATATGGTCATAATTTATGTTGCGATCGCACTCTTCATCCTAATCATCATTTGGCTCGCCCTACAGCCCAAACAGGGCGCAACAGCGGCCAATGCCCCCAAGAAACGTGCCGATGATTATGACGATCCTGCCCACCAGCTGCCAGCAGAACTACCGTCTGCGCCCTTGCCCCAGCCTACGCCCCCAAAGGTTGACTACGAGCTGCCGACCGCAGACCTAGAGGCCGGTGTAACTGAAAAATCCAACATCCAAGACCAAGTACGGTCGTTGATGCAAAGCAACCAAAACATTGCAGCCCTAAAATTAGTCCGTTCTGCCACTGGATGGGGACTAAAAGCAGCTAAAGATTATGTAGAAACGTATCCCGATCTTGCGCCGCTGACGCCTCAGGCCAACAGCCCTGAGGTTGAAGACTCCCCGGAAGAAAAAAATCTGGACGACCAAATTAGGGATCTTCTGAAAAAACACCAAAAAGTCAGCGCCATCAAGTTGGTGCGAGAAACCAAAGGATGGGGGCTAAAACAAGCTAAAGACTATGTGGAAAGATTCCCTAATCCGGCATCGTTTACATTCAGCTACAACTCGACCATAGCCGACAATCATCAGTCAGCCCTAGAATCCTTTGATATCGACCGTCATACTGTTAACGATCGTATTCGTATATTGTTGGCAGAAGGTCGTAAGATTGGGGCGATTAAGCTGGTGCGAATGGTAACAAACTGGAGTCTCAAAGACTCTAAGGAGTATATCGACAATTACCCTGATGTTGCGCCACTGAAGGTTACAGACCGTGGCCCAGTTAGTGAAACACTTCAGAAACTGTTATCTCAAAGGCAGCATATAGATGCAATTACTCTGGTTCAGAGTCGCACAGGGATGTCAGTAGAAGAAGCCAAACATTATCTGGAGAAAACCTTTGAGTGTGATTTTCCTTTTTGATGGAAATTGATTGTCAGATATCGATCTGTCTACAATCATCACACTACAACAAAACTCAGGATCATATAGCGTAAAAGCCCTATCTGACTAATTTTGCCCACAGCGGCGACATCCTGAATTGCGTTGAGAGAGGCTGTTTGCCTAAACACATCGCATACAACAGGATAGGTGGGTAACGTGTTACGAGTAATGTCCTCATGGGCAGTGAGCTGCAGCCCTGTTTTCTGGCCTAGTGCTTGATAGTCCGCCAGGGTGACACAGCTATCGGCGCGACCAAATGTGCTGGAAATTATCGGGTCTGTAAACATAGCCAGCAGCTGTTGTAATGCTTTAAAAAGCGGCGCAGAAACAAAATCACAAATGCCCAAACGCCCCCCAGTCTTTAAAACTCGCTGGGCTTCTTGGAAAAATATCTCCCGGCTGGGAAAATGAAAAATACATTCTACGGCCAGGACAACATCCATCGAATTATCGTCGAATGGCAGCTGACAGGCATCACCTTCAACAAAGGCAATACGATTATTATCCAGGGGTTGTATCGTCTGTCGGGCTACCGATAGCTGGCGCGGGTCGATGTTTAATCCGATAATATCTAGATTTTGGAACTGTTCATTCAGGCTAGCAATGGTGCCGCCAAAGCCACAGCCAGCATCGAGTAATCGGTCGTATTCGTTGACTCCGGCTGCTTTATAAACCCGTTGGCAGAGGTTTTCGGTTGCGATCGCAAAATCTTCCACCGTTCCATCCGCCTGATTAGGGTCAGCCCAATAGCCCCAGTGAACATGCCTACCAAAAGCTTTCTGTACAGCAGGGTTACCCAACCTCAGCTGCTCTAGCAGAATATCAAAATAGGGCATGGAGATTTTGGCAGATTGCATGGTGATTTTAGATAGATAGAGGCATCACCATCTTATGAGCCAATGCGACCTGACCTTGTCACTAAAATAGGATAGACAATCTCTTTTATCTGTTGTTGTCTGTTCTTAGATCCTGCTATGCCCACAATTCAAACAATTTTTTCCATAATGGAGGTATCGGTAAACAAGGACAAGGACCATGAATACCACCCGTTACATAGCCATGGGGGTAGCCCTCTCCATCGGGACAGTCACAGCTATAGCTCCTACTCTGACCCCAACAGCCCAGGCTATTGAGCTAGCAGATGGGACCACGGCCTTTGTGCGACCGCCTCAATTTCTCAACGCCTACACCACCCGCAACAATGTCATGCGGCGCAATGCCACCTACTTCTTTACCCTCGATCTGCCTGCCGATGCCGATGCATCGCTGCAGCGGGTTGTGATCGCACCACAAAATCTGACACGCTATCTACAGCCTTACCATATCGAAAAAACCATGGTTTTTGAAGGCACCCCAGGTGATATGCAACGTGAGCTAGGCGTGGGCAATGTTTCTATGGATGAGGAAACCAGGGCCGTTACTGTAGAGCTAGATCCACCTGTGACCCCAGGTAGCGTGGTCACCATTGGCCTTAGACCCCGACGAAACCCACGCTTAGGTGGCGTTTATGTATTTCGAGTTACCGCTGTCCCTGAGGGAGATCAGCCGCAATCCCACATTGCTGGCCATGGCCGACTGAACTTTATTGATAATGACCGCGACCAGCGTATTTACCGATAGGGTAGGGCAGGTTAGGATGCCACCTACTTGCCTAGGGCTGAATCCAAAATTTTGCGCGCATCTTCGGCATTGGCACGGGCATCACGATAGCGCAGATTACTCTGGGCAAACGTTTTCAGAACCTTGAAACCGCTCTTTAACTCTTCCAGCTGCTCTTCATCAATCACATCATCCGTAAATAGTAAGTCCACTAGGTCTCTAACCTTTAGGGCTTCACTACGGGATCCTTGCACCTTCATCTTTAAATTGGCCAAGTTACTGAGCACTTGGACTGCATCAACCACTTCATTTTCTTCAGCTGTGGGCTCTGTCTTGTGTTCTTTCACTTCAATAAAATCCTTTGGGGTAAAGCCATCATCCAAGTCAGCTGCTAGCTCACCATTACCCATCATTTCCAAAAGCTGATCCATCGCCTTTTCACGGGCTTTAGCCGAGTCGCGACCAGAAATGGTAATCAATACATCTTCAGGACTTTGGGGAATTGTGTACTGGACCATGGGATAGTATATATGTACCCATAACAATATTTCTAATACTACCGGATAGTGGCCCCCACAGCAAAAAGCTCTTGATCTAATGATCAAGAGCTTTTCAAATCTTAAACGTTTCACCGCAACGCCGTCTTACCTCAGTTTTTGACCTGGAAAATCCAGGTGGGCCCGTGGCTGCGATTTATAGTTTCCGGGTACAAGCCCGGTATACTGCCACCGCAATCCTGTTCGATGCCCTTAAGAGAAAAGCATAGATCAAGAAACATTGTTGGCAGTCACCAACGCCGTAGTGAAACTAACGTCATCATAACCAACTGTCCTGGTAAATCGACAAGGGGGGATCGATAGGGATGATTGAGCGGTTTTGTACACCTTAATTACTATTTCAAATCAGACCTTTTTCCGTACCATAATGCCTCTACCTGACGAATTAGCTGATTGAGTTCGTTGGGGGGGTAGGTGAGATCGCACGTCAAGGTCACATGCCCCAGTTTTCGCCCCGGTCGGGATTCACCTTTGCCGTACCAGTAGAGATGGGCATTGGGTAAGGCCGATAATGCCGCCCGCTGTTCACCGTAGTCTGAACTAGAGGTTTCAAACCCCAGAAGATTGACCATCAATGCCTGAGCACAGTTAAGCTCAGACGATCCCAGGGGTAAACCGCTGACAGCCCGCAGCTGTTGTTCAAACTGGGACGTTTTACAGGCATCCAGGGTGTAGTGACCTGAATTGTGGGTGCGGGGAGCAATTTCATTGACTAATACCTGGTCATCAGCGGTGAGAAATAACTCAATCCCACAGATCCCCACCACATCTAGTGATGACAGCAGAGTTGTAGCAATGTGGGCAACCTGCTGCCGCACCCGATCGCCCACATCAGCTGGAGCAATCACCCGTCGACAAACCTGATCAATCTGTTGGGATTCAACCACAGGATAGAGGGCAATTTCCCCAGCCTTTGAGCGGGCTGCCATAATCGCTAGCTCTCGCTCAAAGGGGACAAACGCTTCTAGCAAAATCGGCTGATATTCCAGACTGGCCCAGGTGGCACGGACTGCATCTAAATCTTTGAGGATAAATGTGCCCTGACCGTCATACCCATGGCGTCGAGTTTTAAGGGCCAATGGCAACCCCACCGTAGTAACCGTCTTTTCCAACTGGGGCAGATCAGCGTCTGAATTTAGCGTAGCGAACTGGGGGGAGGGCAGCCCCAAACGCTGACAGTACAGCCGCTGATCGAACTTATCCAGCAAGGGTTCCAAACAGCGCAGCTGGGGATAAAACTGAACGCCCTGCTGTTCTAGAA
>NZ_JADEXP010000606.1 GCF_015207065.1 Leptolyngbya cf. ectocarpi LEGE 11479
CCCACTTTTCGTAGTAGACCCGGTATGATGCATGTCATGGCTATTCAGGTGGGTTTGTCTGTTAACAAAACCTTAGTGCCTGAATAGCTTTTCTGGCTATTTCTCTCGCTTTTCTGTCCGGACTATTGGTAATATTGACTTTGTAGATGTACGATTCGCATGCCATCTTCCCCTTTTCACAACAGTGTGACCGGCGATTTTGTAGAGTCCTTTCCCTAGTGCAACGCCTACTAACCCATCGATAGATTATTGGGAACGCACCCTCCTCATAAAATTTTAAGTAAGCGATCTCAGCCTAACAATGCCCATGCACACCGACTGGCGAAAAATGGCTCGGTACGACGTAGAGGTTATCTACAGCGGGTGATGGGCACCGTTGGACGGCAGCAGTCAGCAGGGCTCGGTTCATCGTGCAGTCTTTTCGATAATATAGATACTAAAATTTATAAAGTCATTGCATATGATGACATACACACAACTACTCCATCGTGATCTCAAAAAGATTGTTGAATCAACTGATAAGTTGATAGAAGTTTCGGATGTTAACTACGATCCTCACAAAGTTGAGCGGCTATCACGTGAGACAGGTTTTGCTATTCTGACAATTGTGCCGGATTCATCTTGGGCAACTCTTAACGATGAAGGACGTCGTCGCCAGCGTAAAGTTTTGGAGCAGTGGAATCGATGGCTGGAGAAAGCCCGACTACTTTTTACTGAAGACACTGGAAAATCCCGCCAAGATTTGGAAAAAGCAGCTGAGAACATTACAAAATGGCTGGATAGATCTGAAGCAGACTTTTCGATTCCTAAAAGCCTGACAGATGCCCCATCAGTATTTCGCAAACATGTTCAACCAATCTTCGATCTGCTAGCTCCATTTATGTCTGATGGACCTTTGGTGGTTATCCCCGATACGAACGTAATCCTCCGTAATCAGGAACTGCCTTCTTGGACTGAAGTATTGGGTACGGATGAATTTATCGTGCTGCTTGTTCCAGGAGTCCTTAGCGAATTGGATGAACACAAGATAAACCATCGTGTCTCCGCAGTGCAAAAGAAGGCACGTACTTTTTCCAATCGGATAAAGGGATGGCGAAATCAAGGATCATTAGCAGATGGAGTCCGAGTACAAGGAAAGGTCTATGTTCGAGTATCAGCTCGTGAACCAAACTTTCAGCGAACTCTTTCTTGGCTTGATCCACAGGTGACAGATGATCGTATTATTGCCTCAGCATTAGAATGGCAGCGATCTAACCCCAACAATGCTGTTCAATTGCTTTCTGGCGATTCAATAATGCTTGCTAAAGCAGATGAAGCAGGTGTACCAACTGGTGATGTACCAGATCGACAGCAAGAACTAGCGCCATAACTCAATGCCATCCAACAACTCTGGTGCAGCGGATTGGCTGAAGTCACTTGCGATATACAAAAGGTTTGGTGACCGCTGACCAGAAACGTTAGCTCGCAAAAATCTGGTTGAGACAGTGCCGATAGATAATATTGTGGGTAAATATAAGGCACTAGCTTTTCTACTCAAAGAGTTTATGGGTCAGCTATTTTCCCATTGTAGAAAATTCTCAGAGGATGTATGAAAAGGGTTCCAAGGGGTAAAAAAGCTCACACAGTGTAGGCTGAAGTTTACATAAATCTCTAGCCCTGCGTGAGCCATGCCTAAAGCCTACACTAGCAGTCTCAGTCGTGCCCAA
>NZ_JADEXP010000054.1 GCF_015207065.1 Leptolyngbya cf. ectocarpi LEGE 11479
AATTGGCAATGACAATTATTATTAGCCCACTCTCAAGTGTGCAAGCGTAGCTTGAGAGTGTATTATTTTTAGCCTACTGGTAGTGTTCCCATTTATATACGCTCCTATGATGAGATCTATACTTTCTAACCTCTATACGCCCAGGTTGACAAAACTTAGAAAGCTGTCTGTGGGCGCTGTTCTTATTACTATCAGTGCGGCAAGCTGTTCAGGCAGTTCTCAGATGCCCGATGCTAAAGAGTCTCAGGTTTTAGTAGATCAGTTTGGCTATCGCCCTGAAGATCCTAAGGTGGCGGTTGTTATTGGTCATCCAGATGGGTCTCAGCCCTATGAGTTGAAAAATATTGAAACTGATCAGGTGATTGATGTGCTCACTCCGGTGAAGTGGGGGAATGGAGCTGTTCATTCACAGTCAGGTGAACGTGCCTGGTGGGTTGATTTCTCCAGTATTGAAGAGCCTGGCACGTATGTGCTTGTGCGTGAGGACGGGGAGACTCGTTCGGCTGAGTTTGATATCCGTGCAGATGTCTACAAAGATGTTTTGATTGCCGCTACTAAAATGTTTTTCTATCAGCGTAGTGGCTTTGCTAAACAAAAGCCGTTTGCTGATGCTCGCTGGACTGATGATGCAGCCTATGTTGGCCCTGGGCAAGATACAGAAGCTCGATTTGTCAACGACAAGCTAAATCCAGCATCGGCAAGAGACATGCGTGGTGGCTGGTTCGATGCTGGAGATACAAACAAATATGTCACCTATGCATTGCAGCCTATACATCAGCTTCTGACTGCTTACGGACAAAATCCCAAAATATGGACGGATGATTTTAATATTCCTGAGTCGGGTAATGGAATTCCTGATCTGTTGGATGAAATCAAGTTTGAATTAGATTGGTTGATGCGGATGCAGGATGCCGATGGTGGAGCCTTTATTAAGCTCGGTACGCTGGATTATGATTTTACGAGCCCTATTCCTAGTAAAGACACTCGACCCCGGTATTATGGACCTAAATGCTCGTCGTCTACGATTGCGATCGCAAGCATGTTTGCCCACGCAGCCTGGGAAATGCAATCTATTCCTGAACTTAGCGACTATGCCACCGATCTAAAATTACGAGCTGAATCTGCTTGGAACTGGTATCAGAACAACCCGGTTAGTGAAGATTGTGATACCGGTGAAATCAAGTCAGGGGATGCAGACATGACAGCTGATACCCAATCAGGAACAGCCGTCAGTGCTGCCGCTTATCTGTTTGCAGTGACAGGAGAAAATCGGTACTCAGACTATGTTGCCGAGAATCTTTCCTCGGCCCAGCCCTATAAAGATGGTGCGTGGTCGCGCTATGAGCCTTGGCAGGGTGATGCCCTCATATTCTACTCCCAACTCCCCAGTGCTGATAGTACCTTAAAGGAGCGAATACTTCTGGATCTTGAGCAAACAACGGTTGACAATCCAGAGGCCTACGGCAACGATGACGACCTAGATCCCTTCCGTTCCTACATGCCTGATGACCAGTATCACTGGGGCAGCAACATGATCAAGGCAAACTACGGCAGTATGAACTACGATCCTATTCTGCTAGGTCTCAATGTTGCTGAGTGGTTTGACTATACCGATCGAGCAGCCGGTGCGCTTCACTATCTCCACGGTGTGAATCCGTTTGGTATGGTGTATCTCACCAATATGTATGACTATGGTGCGGAGAAATCTGCCAATGAGATGTACCATCAGTGGTTTGGCCAGGGCGAATATCTAAACGCCCTCACCTCTGAAAAGGGACCAGCTCCCGGCTTTTTAACGGGTGGACCTAATCAAAACTACTCTGGCGATGAAGCCATAGCAACAGGTCCTCCTATGAAAGCCTACGTGGACAGTGCCGGTACGGAGATCCCAAGTTGGGAAATTACAGAGCCTGCCATCTACTACCAAGCAGCCTACATCAAACTATTATCTAGGTTTATAGCCGTGGAAGATGAGTAGTCAGCCATTTATTATATCTCTCCTAACACTTACTACCTGGGAGACGTTATCCCTTAAGCCAGACAGAATAAAAGTCGGATCTCCTAAGCTTTTTTGATTTCCCTATGAATATTGCCATTGTAGGTTGTGGATTTGTTGCCGATTACTACCTTAAAACTCTGCCACTGTATCCAGACTTAAAACTTGTCGGTGTCATGGATAAAATTCAGTCGCGCGCCCAAAAGCTGGCTGATGTTTACTCCATCAAAAAAATTTATAAAACGCTTGATGAGATTCTCAAAGATAGCTCCATTGATATTGTTCTCAATCTCACTAATCCCCGCAGTCATTATGAAGTATCCAAAGCCTGTTTGGAGTGCAACAAACATGTCTACTCTGAAAAGCCCTTGGCTACAACAATTCCTGAGGCTAAAGAGCTAGTGGAGTTAGCAGAAGGTAGAGGGCTGCACATTTCTTCTGCTCCTTGTAATGTTTTAAGTGAATCTGCCCAAACACTTTGGAAAGCCATCAGAGAAGATGTGGCCGGTAAAGTCCGGCTGGTCTATGCAGAAATGGATGATGGTCTCATCCACAAGATGCCCTATAAACTTTGGATGAGTGAATCAGGCATGCCCTGGCCCTATAAAGACGAGTTCGAGGTAGGCTGCACTCTGGAGCATGCGGGATATTATGTTACCTGGCTGACCACTTTTTTTGGACCCGCTACTACAGTAACTGCATTCTCAACTTGTCTTGTTCCCGATAAAGAGACTGATGTTGTCCTGGAGCCTAACGATACTCCCGACTTTTCGGTTGCTTGTATTAAGTTTGCATCGGGTGTGGTTGCGCGCCTAACCTGTGGTATCGTTGCCCCCCACGACCATGAATTTAAAGTGATTGGGGATAAGGGCACCCTCAGTACACATGACTGTTGGTTTTACGGGAGTCCTGTAAAATTTCAGAAGATGGTAAAAATTCGACGGAAGGTCTTTATGAGTCCCCTGAAGCGAACAATTCCCATGGTCAAAAAGCCACCCAAATTTGAGTCAAAGGGAGCTAATCATATGGATTTTGCCAGAGGAGTAGCCGAACTCGCTGCTGGAATTAGACATGAGCGTCCTGGACGACTCCATGCTGATTTCTCTTTACATAACAATGAATTAGTGTTGGCTATTCAGAATAGTTTAGAAACAGGTTGTGCATATAAAATGACTACAACGTTTGATTCGACAGAGCCCATGTCTTGGGCTGCCTAATAACGAAATGAATCGGTAGCATTCTACCTCTTGAACCAAACATAGAATAGTTTGAAAACTTATTCCTACTTTTAACAACATCTAGCTAAAGATCCACATAAACAAATGTATCCAGCTGAGCATTTGTATCCATCCATTGCAACAACAGCATATGCTTACTTGCCGGTGATGTGGGCGTGAGTACATTCTAGAATTATCAATTATCAATGGCTAACAATAGATTGAAAGTACTATTAATTATTGAACAATGTAATCCTGCGTGGAATTCGGTTCCCCTTGAGGGCTATCGCTTGTATGCAGGGATAAGTCGATTTGTTGATACGACCTTAGTTACCCATGGTCGCAACAGAGAAGAGTTAGAGAAAGTACACCCAGATGCAGATATAATTTACCTTGACGATAGTGCCCTAATTGCCAAACTGGAAATTCTGGGTGAGCGTTTGAGTACGTTTAGGGGACAAATTATTTGGCCACTTCATAATACGCTTATCTATCCAGTTTATTGGGCATTTAATCGCGCAGTCTACAGTCGGTTTAAAGCTGCTATTATCCGGGGTGACTATGATTTAGTCCACTCCATCACGCCAATGATGCCGCGATATCCGGTCAAAGCAGTCAGGGCATGTAAAAAAACGCCCTTTGTGCTGGGTCCAGTCAACGGGGGAGTTCCTTTTCCTGATGGATTCAAGGAGCTAGGTCGCAAAGAATATTCTTACTTGAATTTTCTGCGTTGGGTAGGTCGTTCTATGATTCCTGGTTATCGAGAGACCTATAAGAAAGCTAACTATATTTTGGCAGGTTCAAGCTATACGCTAAACCTGATAAAACAGCTGTTCCCAAAAACTCAAGACGATCAGATAGAACTGTTTTACGAGAACGGTATTACCAGCTCGTTTATCAGATCGGATGAAGCGGTTGATCCAGGCAAGATACCTGCTAAAGCGTCAGTAGACAATAAAGTCAAGCTTCTATATGTGGGGCGGCTTGTTCCTTATAAGGGGGCTGATATGCTGTTAGAAGCAATCGGTAGGCTGGATGCATCTGTGAAGGAGAAAATTCATCTAACAATTGTTGGTAAAGGTTCGGAACAGACCAACTTAGAGAACCAGGTAAAACATCTTGAACTGGATGAGTATGTTCATTTTACCGGATACGTTGAACAATACCAAACATTGGAATACTATCAGAACTCTGACATCTTCTGTTTTCCTTCCGTACGTGAGTTTGGCGGAGCGGTGGTTTTAGAAGCCATGGCCAATGCGCTGCCTTGTATTGTGGTGGACAATGGTGGTATTGGCGAGTACGTAACAGAAAAGACGGGATTTAAAATTAGCCCTGTTTCTAGAGAATTTGTAGTTGAAAAATTAGCTATTTACATTGCACAACTGGTTGAGGACCACATAATGCGCCATGATATGTCATGCGAAGCTATTCAACGGGCAAAAGAGTTTACATGGGATGTAAAAACTCAAAAAATTGTTGACATTTATTCACATATCTTAGGAAGAAAGTCCGTAGCTGTTTCAACAGCAGAGTAATTTTAAGTCCCGATAGGCGAATATCCTGATGCTTTGTGATGTTCTAGAAGAACTAGGGCATTGCTGATCTCCAATATGATTGCATCTGTCCAATTTAGCTAGTGACCTATTTCACGGCTGGGTTTATCCCCTATAGCCAGCCGTGGCAGAATTACAGCTGACGATAACAAGGCATCTTGATTAAAGCTCTATATCAGAGTTTTTCTATCCCTAAAATTGGGCAAATTGGAAAACAAGCCATCGTTATAGATAATGGCGACTGACACGGTAGCAGCACACTTAAAGAGGAACGAAATGATATGACTAATTCAGGTGGAGCCGATGGAGCTGATAAGAAAGTTGTGGCTGGGATTTTGGGCATCTTGCTAGGGGCCTTGGGTATTCATAAGTTTTATCTGGGCTATACCAACGAAGGCATTATCATGCTGTTGGTGTGTCTAGTGGGTGGTACAGTGACCTGCGGTATTGGTGCTGCTGTGGTGGGTGTGATTGGATTAGTGGAAGGAATTTTATATCTGACCAAGTCGGATGAAGAGTTTGTCAGCACCTATATTACTAATAAGAAGCCCTGGTTCTAAGTCGTGAATGGCATTGTCTAAATCATCGATTTATTTACGCCTAGGAATATTAGGAGCGTTGTGTACACCGTTCTTAATTGTTTTGCTTCATGGGTTGGGATATGAGCTCAAGCTCTGGGGCTGTCCGCTAAAAGCACTGGTGGGCATCCCGTGTCCTACGTGGGGAATGACTAGGGCTGTACTTGCGATCGCAACCAATCACTGGTCAGCCGTCAGCCGATATCATCTATTGGCTCCCCTCGTCGTTTTGCTATGGGTTGCAGTCACCCTTCAGCTTAGCTTTGAACTGCTTACCAAACGCATCTGGAGCCTGTGGTGGCAGCAGCGTAGCCTCTGGCTCAGCGGGCTTATGCTGCTGTTTGGCTACCATAGCATCCGGCTGTATCAGCTGTGGGTTACCGGTACCCTAGCTGCATATAGGCAACAATCTCTTCTGAGTCATCTACTTTAGGTTAGCCAGACCCATTTATACATCTCTATCGCCATGCGCCATCGCAAATTACCCCTAAAAGCTGGACTAGCATTGGCTGGCCTAACCTACTGTCAGCTCTTTGCGCATATGGAAATTAACCCTTTTCTCAAAAATTATTTGGTCTTAGTGCCTATCCAGCTGGGTGTGCTCATGTATTTTGGTTACGCTTATTGGAGTGGAAAATACGGCTCAACAGATAGTTCTGTATCAAAATGAGAGTTGGATGCCCCTGAGTTCAAGCACCTGAGCCAAACTAAGCCAAAATACTTATATGCAAACTCTAAAACTAGATACGTCCATGGGAGACCCTCGCCTCAAGGTGTCCCAAAATTTGACAGAATTCCCCTTAGACATTTTAGAGCAGGCAGATTCAGTAGAGATTTTAGATCTATCCAATAATCAATTAAGCAGTCTGCCGCCAGAGTTTGCCCAGCTAAAAAAGCTCAGAATTGCGTTTTTTAACAATAACCAATTTGAAGAATTTCCACAGGTGCTAGCCGCTTGCCCAAATCTTTCCATGGTGAGTTTTAAGGGCAACCAAATTAAAACCATTAGCGCCGATGCGCTTTCCCCTAATATCCGGTGGCTGATCCTCACCAATAATCAGCTGACCACCCTGCCTAGCAGCATCGGCAAACTGAGCCAGTTGCAAAAATGCATGCTGGCAGGAAATCAGCTGCAGTCTTTACCGGATGAACTGGCGAATTGTAAAAACTTAGAACTTATTCGGCTGGCCGCTAACCAGTTACAAACCCTACCACCCTGGCTATTGACGCTGCCTCGGTTGACCTGGCTAGCCTATGCGGGTAACCCTTGCTGCCCAGTCCCAGAAAACAATACGGCCCTCGCAGCCATTGATCCAGCTGAATTACAGCTAGGTGAAATCCTGGGACAGGGAGCCTCTGGAGTAATTCACAAAGCCCTATGGCAGCCCAGTTCTGGTGTTAGCCAAACGGTAGCGGTCAAACTGTTTAAAGGAGATATGACAAGTGATGGCTTACCGTTAGATGAAATGCAAGCCTGTATCACAGCCGGTGCCCATCCAAATTTGGTCTCCGTGCTAGGGCAGCTAAGTCAACCTGTTGCAGGAAAGACCGGTCTGGTATTTTCGTTGATTCCACCTGACTATACCAACCTGGGGGGGGCTCCCAGTCTAGATACCTGCACCCGAGATACCTACGGTCATGACGTCACATTTACATTGCCGGTCATTTTACGTATCGCGCAGGGAATAGCATCTGTTGTGGAGCATCTCCATAACCGGGGAATTATACATGGTGATCTCTACGCCCATAATATTTTAGTCAACGATCAAGGAGAGAGTATCCTAGGAGACTTTGGCGCTGCGTCGTTTTATGACTTAAGTGATGAGGTAACTGGAGAAGTATTACAAAGACTGGAATCTAGAGCGTTTGGCTGTCTGCTAGAAGATTTGTTAGATCGCTATAGCAGCGACAATGTTAAAGCTGAGTCAAACGCGTTTCAGCTTTTACGCCAGCTGCAGCAGTGTTGTATGTCTCCGGTTGTCAGCAATAGACCTCTCTTTAGTATGATTGTTCAATGGCTGTCAGAGGCATCTAAGCTCATTTAGTATGGGTAGCCATAGCAGTGGTGAGACTGACACAGGCGTTTCTGAGTAGTCGTAGCTATCCAGAAAACAAGGCATCTTTTGCTGATTTAGAATAACACAATTTAGCTAGCGATGGTGGTCTCACAATGCTCATGCACTTTGATAAGCTTTGGGTGTCATCCCTGTCATCTGACGAAAGACTTTTGTTAAATGAGTTTGATTGGCAAAGCCACAATCTAGAGCAATGGTGCTAATTGCAATCGATTGCTGCTTCAGTAATTGCTTGGCTCGTTCCACACGTTGTTGCATCAAATACTGATAGGGTGCAATTCCCACTGATTGCTTGAAGGAGCGGCTAAAGTGAGATTCGCTCATGTTAGTCAGTGTGGCCAAATCCAAAATCGACAAATCTTGTGACAAATTTGCCTTCATGTAATCAATGACTCGCGCCAACTGTGATTGAGGCAAACCGTTGGCTTTGCGCTCAAGTGAAGGCAGGAGCTTACTGAGCGCATAGTTCTGCACCAAACGAGCGGCAAGTGCTGTTCCTAATGACTCGCCATACAATCTGCCAGACAGACAACCCGTTTGGATTTCCGTCTTGAGCGCGAGGGCTAATTGCTGGATTACCGGATCATTGATCGAAACCTGTGGAATCAGTTCTATTTGACACTGCTGAGCGGTTTGATTCAGCAAGGTTGGACAAATTGCAATCACCGAAAATTCGACTTCCTGATCCCAGGTTGTCCAATGATGTAGAGATGCTGGGATAACATCTACGCGACCGTTGCCGTGGGCGTAGTGTTTAATTTTGCCGTCCAAACAACGTTCTGCCTGAAAACAACTTTTGGGGTCTGTGACCACCAGTGAGTGTTGTAGAAGGCAATGCTCCACCGTTTTATGGGGAGGATGGCAGTAGTGGGCGAAGGTTAGCCCTTTCCATCCAGCATGATAGCTAGCGACTAGGGGTATTTGTGGAAGCACTCGCGCTACTTCCTGTTGGTTTGTAAGATCAATTGTGGAGGTTGCATGATTCATGATGGGCGTTGACCCAGCCAAGATTTCACATCCCAAGCAGGATTGGGATAATTTTAGCAGAATTGGATGAGACAGCAGATTGAGGCTACGCCTACTGTGGGGGGTGTTGTCCCATCCAATTCACCGACCTCTTATGCCGAATCAGCCTACACTAGAAATCGAGCTGCTACGCACAGCTTACGCAGCCTTCAACGCACGTGACATTGATGCCGCCCTCGCTCTCATGACTCCTGACGTGGCCTGGCCGCAAGCGTTCAAAGGCGGCTATGTCCGTGGGCCGGAAGAAGTCCGCGCGTACTGGACAGAGCAGTGGAGCGAGATCAATGGACACGTCGAGCCGGTTGCCTTTAACCCGGAAGAGGGTGGGCAGATCCTGGTCAAGGTACATCAGGTCGTGCGCGATCTGACTGGAGCTGTGCTTGCCGATGAACACGTCGGCCACCGTTTCACCTTTAAGGATGGCTTAATAAAAGCCATGGAAGTCTGCCCACTTTCACTGTCCAGCCCCGGTGCCTAACGCCCATGTACACCGACCGTTGAGGTTGCTCGGTATGCTACAGGAAACTGCGGCTAAATAATGTGCCCGACCAAGCCGGTTTCGACTTCGCTCAACCTTCTAGTTTCGAGAGTTGAGCGGAGTCGAAACTCGACCTACGGGTATTTTATTTTCAAGTCAGCCCCTGATCTAGAATGGCTATTTCAGTTAACTCAATAAGAGCAAGCTACTGAGAACGATAGCTGAGGCTAACAGCAGCCATTGCCAGGGCTGGTCTATACGTCGCAAAAGTCTTCCTAGACGCTTATAAAACTCAGCTAAGTCCGCGTATAGCTCGCTCTGGGAAGGCGGTCTGGGAATGGGAGAGTCCGGCGCTGGTATCGGCGGCTTTCTCTCCTGATGGGGAGGCGAAAGCAGCCTAGAACCGTAGATATTTAGCGGGCGGCGCACAGAGGCGACCGGAGCAAACTCGCCGCGATAGTGCTGGGTGGCCGCCCGCCCCCGCAGGGGCGGCTTGACCCGCGATGGACGACGGGGTAAACGGCTCATCGGTTACCAATCCTCACAACGTCACCATCAAATGTAGGTACAGAGAGCACAAATGGGTCGGTGGAGTAGGTCAGAGCCTGCTCTTCGAGAATGCCAATGGCAATTTGCTCACCCATGCGCAGACTATCGTAATAGTCGCTAAAGTAGTGGACACCGGCCATATCACGACCAATGGAGATATTCGCCGCTAGCTTGTTAAGCTCTCCTTCTAGGGTGAGAAACTCGTTGGCGGTATCGCACACCAAATTCCCTGCGGAGGCTCCTTCACCGGTTGTGGGATGGGGCAGCGTGGGCGCACGAAAGACAACAGGAGTATCGCTACTTTCTAGACGCTTAAAGGCCACTGCTCCGCTAGCGGTTTTAGCAAGAACAGAGCTAGTGTCAAAGAAGGCCTTCAGAATAGTGATACAGGCTCCGGCTACTGTGGCATGGCCTGCCCCGTAGGCAGGGTGCATGGGAGATCCTTCTGGAAATGCCATGGGCAGGAAGTGGGTGTTGCAGCCAGGACCTCTTTCAATTGCGTTCAGAGTGTCTTGTAAGGCGTCTTTTAGAGCCCCAACATCTGAGGCTAAAGCTGCAGGTACTGTCGCTCCACAGTGCAGCAGCTCAATCTTAGCGGCTAAGGCTTCAGGGCGCAGGCGAATGTGGTTGTTGAACTTTTGGAAACGCACTGCTTTTAGACCGCGAGTAGCGACTTCTGTTACCAAGTTGAGAATATGAGGACCGCCATAGAGGGCAAAACCGCCTGCGTTACGGCGAGTTTTTTGATGGGCCACAAAGGTATCACCGCCGGCCAGCTGATCAAAGCCTGAATCAAAGGGGGTGCCCATTCCTAACAGCACGATACAAGCGTTTAGATAGGCTTCGTATAGCGCGTCGTAGTGCACATAGGTGGCGAGGTCACGGGGGGTGGAAATAAACCGACGGGGGGGACGAACAGGGGCGAGCACAGGCTCTCCTTTCTTCGCACCGTAGGTTTCGGTGGGGGGCTTAATGCCACGCTGCACTTCCACATAGTCGGGCATGGTGACCATGTAGTTTTTGCGGGGCTCAGCGATGGGTACTTTTTGATCAATTTGCAGGGCACCGTAGGTGATTTTGCCTTCAGCGACGCTGCCACCGCCATTTTGATCGGTGTTGCCAATTAGTAAAAACTGGGAGAGGTAGGGGCCGACTTCAACGCCAGGAGAGGAGCCCCGAAAGACGGTCTGAGGATCGAATTCACCGTCGCTGTTGACCTTACGGGGGCGACCGGTTTGATTCTTGACATAGCTGAGGGCGTTGAGACGTGCGATCGCACCATCAATCTCTCCGTTAGAACTACCCTTCTCGAAGGCATTGAAGGGCTGGTCTCGCAAAATGGCCAGCTCATAAACTTCGGCCATCTCCAGCGCTAGCTCAGGATTTACCTTGCCGCTGGCATCAAGCAGGGGCGGTGCGGGAGGCATGGTTACCGCTTGAGCATCGGGGCCTTGCAGTTCATAGGTTGTACCGGCTGTTGGTGCTTCCCATTGCCGCAATTTGCCAATAATTTCAGCATTAGTTTCGGGCTCAACTGCGCCCGTAGCGCTGTTAACTTTGTACTTGGCACCGTGACGTACGCGATCGGTAAACGGATCGATAAAACCGTCATCAATGGAACGGCGAAACTCTACAAAGTCCTGAGGATCTTGCAACAATCCAGTCTTTTCATTGTGGGGTAAACCCTTGGTAAAAGACATAAAGTACTGGTCCCCAGCGTAGCGCTGTTCATCCCCATTGGCTTGATGGGAGGGATGCTGGCGACTTCTGGCTAGCTCAGCTGCTTCTAGACGAACAGCATAGGACTCTTGACGACGATCAGACATAAAAATCTTCCTACACGAAACGTTAGATTGTTCTGATGCTGGATGCACCGAAAATCTAATAAACGAGTTATCTGATTCAAATCTAATCGTCGTAACCCCAGCTGCCAGTACCCTTACGGGTAATTTCGACAACTATAAAGATGTGTTGTTTTCTTCCGGAATTCGTAGATGTCAGTCTCCTAAATTGATCGGGTCTGTAATTCCTGCCAACGAGACTGAATATCACTAATTTTGTAAACTGCCTTGAAGTCAATCTGGGCTTGGGCGTAGTACTCAGCACCGCCCTGTTGTCGGTCAACCAGCGAAATTACCTGGTTGACTGTGTAGCCAGCGTCTCTTAAACGCACGATGGCTTTCATGGCGGATTGTCCGGTAGTCACAACATCTTCCAAAATCACGACATTGCTTTGTTCGGGTAAGACAGGCCCTTCAATATAGGCCTGGGTACCGTGACCCTTGGCTTCTTTGCGAACAATGAGAGGGGTGATGGATCTGCCCTCGTAGGCGGCAACAACACTCACGGCGGTCACAATCGGGTCCGCACCTAGAGTCAGCCCCCCGACACCCGCAATATTGCTGGCCAGATAGTCGAGCATGACTCGACCAACCATTTGTCCGCCTTGAGGATGCAGTGTGACCAGTTTGCCATTGATGTAGTAACTACTTTGCTGGCCCGATGACAGCACAAAGTCGCCCTCTTTGTAGGCGTCGGTACAAATTAAATCCAACAGCTGTTGTTTGATCGTGACAAGATCGGCTGGAGCAGTGGGCGTTGGAGCCATGATGGTGGATATGGAATAATCGGTGGGCAATTTAGAAGCAGCGCAGCGCGATGAAGAATATACCTAAAAAGCGTTGCAAAAGTTATCAAAACAGATAAGATGAAGGCCAAATTCGTTAAGCAAAATTGCTTGATTGTTTGGTGGCTTCATTATTAGCTGCTGGATATCGCTTAGACAGTTTATCGATTTTTATGAACCGGGGTACTATATGCCCCAAATTGTGAGGTAAAACCGTCATGAAACTAAAGGGGTTAGTACTTGGTACTGCCGTTGCGATCGCAACCTTAACAACTATGGTCTCCCGTGCCAACGCTCAGACCGTTCGATTAAGCGAGCCGACCGTGCTTGAGACCATGGATGAAGTTGGCGTGGCTGAAAGCGGCGACTACTTTAGCGATCGCAGTAGCTTTCGGCAAACAGCTCATTACTTTGGCATCGGGGTACCGGGACGCTCGGCGTTTCCTGAGTTGGAATTAGATCGCAACAGCGAGGCCATTCTAGAAGCCTATAACGAGCTCATGGTTCTCCAAACCCAGAACACCGCAACGATTCGAGTTCCCGATCTGCCTAATCCTTACAACACCTCACTGCAGATCCTGCCCGGTTCTCAATCCCGTGGTCGAGTTGTGGGCACTGAGTTAAACTTTGAGCCCCTGCCACGACGTTAGCCAAAAGCCCCCGGTGTCACAAGGGCACCGGGGGCTTTCAAATCCAGGGTGCAGGAATCGAACCTGCCTGGGGCGAATTATGAGTTCGCTGCCTAATCCGCTCGGCCAACCCTGGCTATAGAGATAACTCTACTTAGGCTTGTTATATCATAGTCAATTGCTTAAAGCAGATCAGCTATAGTTTTTGATATATTTGAGCTTAGTTTTTAACCGATACGCTGACCCCTGCTATTATTTTCTGGCTACATCTTAGCCAAGTTAGCCAATCAGCGCCCGTTAGACCGTGCCTTCACCCCATGAGAATTAATCCAGCCATTGCCTTTACATTAATTTTGCTTGCCGCCATGTTTGGCTCGGGCATTGTGAGTTCATCGTGGGGATATTCGTTAGGACGGCAAGCTCTCACCGGTATTCGTCAGCCAGAAACACGTCCTGCTAGTGCCTCAACAGCTAGCCGAGGCAGCACCCAAACCAGCGACTTTGTCTTGCTGAAGGAAGAAGATATCCTCAAAAACGTCAAGGCTCGTATTGAAGGTGGTTTGGATACTGCTGAGTAAGCAAATAATGCAGCAAATACACAAACCCGGCCCCTTAGGGGACTGTTGATGGTTGTGCAAGGTCTAGATGTCGTTGGCAATGGCAGTTTCTCCATCAGCACTGCAGGTGTAATGATTCGCCTGGTTGTCGTAGCAGCGCTGATTATTCTAAATGCTTTTTTTGTAGCGGCAGAGTTTTCCATCGTATCGGTACGTCGTTCGCGGATTAACCAGCTCGCTTCGGTGGGCGATGTGCAGGCGAAAACGGTTCAGAGGCTGCAGCGCAGCATCGACCGACTGCTGCCAACGACGCAAATTGGCATTACCCTAGCCAGTCTAGCCCTGGGGTGGATTGGTGAGGATACGCTGGCACTGCTGCTACACCAGTGGTTAAGGCAGCTGCCCGTGCCTGCAATAGCACTGGCCCATTCGATCTCACTGATGGTCGCTTTTTGGACCCTGGCCTATTTGCAAATTGTTCTAGGTGAGCTGGTGCCCAAATCCCTGGCCCTCAGCTACTCAGAACAAACATCCCGACTGCTGGGGCCGGTGAGTCTCACCGTAGCGCGTTTATTTTCGCCAGTTGTATGGCTTTTAAATTGTTCTACCCAAGGGTTTCTGAAACTCGTCGGTTTGAGATCGCGGCGGTCGTCTGATGCGCAACTGACCTCAGACGAGCTGCAAATGATTATCAGTACTCCCACTGCCGTCCTCGATCTAGAACAAGAAGAACGGGAAATCTTGAACAATGTCTTTGAAACTAGGGATTTCACCGTTGAAGACATTATGGTGCCGCGCACCCAAATTATGGCCCTAGATGACACGGCCACCTGGCAAGATTTGCTAGACATTGTGGTGGAAACCGGCTATTCCCAGTTTCCATTGCTGGGGGATTCCCTTGACAATATCAGCGGCATTCTAGATTTTAAGGCGATGGCCGAACCTCTGGCCAACGGTCAACTAACATCGGCGACTCAAGTTAGCGCCTGGATGAAGCCTGCCCGAGTGGTGCCGACAGATTTACCCCTCAGCGATTTGCTCAGTCGGATGCAGCGGTTAAATCATTCCATGATGATTGTGGTAGACAACTATGGCGGTACAGCTGGATTAGTGACGTGGGCTGATGTGACCGCTGAGCTGATTGGGGATGAGGATGTGATGGTCTCCAGCGATATTGTTTATTTGGACGACTACTCGGCCCTGGTTCCAGCCCAGATGGAAATTGATACGGTCAATAAGCAATTTTCTCTGGTACTACCCACCACAGAGGACTATCAGACCTTAGCCGGGTTCATCATCCACTCCCTACAAAAAATACCTGGGGCGGGAGAACAGCTGAACTACGGGGATGATCTGGTATTTACGGTGAAAACTGTCAAAGGACCAAAACTAGAGCAAATTCAGATTCTGCGTCGCCATGGCCCCCTCCGGCGTCGCATGCCTCGCAGACAGCCAGGAAATTGACACAGCGATCCGGCTCGATAGCCGTCAACATGGCCACAATTCTGAAAGAGAGACAGCATTCGCGCTATAAGTGGGCCATATGGCCACGGGCAACCAAAGAATAAAGAGGTGCTGTGGTAATATCTGGTTGACTTTGAGGACAGTAAAGTCAGTTTGAGAGCGGATGCTCTCTGGTGTGAGGAACCCTGGCGTGCAACAACGAGATTCACAGATTGTAAGTGACATTCACGAGGATGCGATCCGGATTGGTGTGATTGGTGTGGGCAACATGGGCCAGCACCATGCTCGTGTCCTGAGTCGTATCAAAGACGTACAGCTAGTCGGCATCTCAGATATTAACGTCGAGCGCGGCTTAGCGACGGCGGGTAAGTATGGTGTGCGTTTTTTTGAAGACTATGATGAGCTGCTAAAGCATGTAGATGCGGTTTGCATTGCGGTTCCCACCCGATTTCACCATACCGTGGGCATGGCCTGTTTACAGGCGGGTGTGCACATGCTGATTGAAAAGCCCATTGCTGCCAATATTCCTGAGGCTGAGTCGCTGGTTAATGCGGCGGCAGCGGCGAACTGTATTCTGCAGGTGGGGCACATTGAGCGCTTTAACCCGGCCTTTCAGGAACTGCACAAGGTACTCAAGACTGAGAAACTGCTTGCCCTTGAGGCCCGACGCATGAGCCCCTACTCCCAACGGGCTAACGATGTGTCGGTGGTGCTCGATTTGATGATTCACGACATCGATCTATTGCTAGAGCTAGCGGAAGCTCCGGTGGTAAAGCTGACAGCCAGCGGCAGCCGGGCTGGGGATTCTCCTTACTTAGACTATGTGACGGCCACGCTGGGCTTTGCCAATGGCATTGTGGCCACGCTGACCGCTAGTAAGGTAACCCACCGCAAAATTCGCAGTATCACGGCCCACTGTCAAAACTCACTGACAGAGGCTGATTTTCTCAACAACGAAATTTTGATCCATCGCCAGACAACGGCGAACACGATGACCGACTACGGCCAGGTGCTCTACCGGCAGGATGGTCTGATTGAAAAGGTGTACACCAGTAATATTGAGCCGCTGCATGCGGAACTCGAGCACTTTATCAACTGTGCTCGGGGCGGGGGTAAGCCCTCTGTGGGTGGCGAGCAAGCGCTCAAAGCGCTCCGTTTAGCGAGCCTGATTGAACAAATGGCCCTCGATGGTCAAGCATGGAAAACTGAGGATGAGCTAGCCGGAGCGCTGCAGGCGGTTATGGTATAGCGGTGATAACGGCGGGTTCGATTGCGATCGCAACCAGGCCACTGTCTTGAGCGGCGACACCAAAAATAACTTCACCGGCATGGGCGGTAAAAAAACAACGGCGGATGCCATCGATGGTGCGGCAAAGGGCGACCGTCCCTGAGCGCACCTGCCACGCCTGTTCGGAGACATTAAGCTCTAGGACTTCATCTTGTTGAATATGGCACGCCTTGGATAAGGCCGACTGGGGCGGAGTGCTCAAAGCCGGAGTGCTCAAAGTAGACATAGGAACAGGAACCTCAAAGTAGGCTAATGCGAGTCTTCTAGCATAAATAAGTCCATCAACCGATTAGGGCATTTCCTTATTTATCTTAGGAATGTTGAAATAAACTTTATAGAAATCTTATTGAAATCACGGCCAATCCTGGGGCAGAAGCGAGCTGTTATGGTTTTGGGGCGGAGCGGACTGACAAAGACGATAGCTTAGGGATATGGGGGGTAAAGGGAGCTAGGGAAATACCGGTACGCTGCGCTGCGATCGCACCAATGGCTTCTAAATAGGACCGCACTGTCACCACCGTTAGATTGAGGGCCGCTGCATCTACGGCTAGGGCCGTGGTGTTGTCTTGGACGGCAATAATTTGAGTGTCTGTGGCGCTGAGGCTAAGGACGGCGCTGCCCCCCAGGGTGCTAGCAGGCACAATCAGCGTATCCACATCCCCGGCGCTGATGCTATGGGGCTGGGCTGTCGTGCTAAACTGCGGCGCTTTACTCAGACCCGCTAGCACACAGGGTAAAAAGGTATATCCAATTTCCTCAGCAGCAGACCGGGGAGAAATGGTCGGCTCGAGAGGCAGCGGCGTCAGCGCTGGCGCATGGGCACAGGGCACCTGAAACTCCCGCACCACGAGATGGCTAATGACGGCTTCAGCGCCTGCTAGGGGGTCCACCCCTTGGCCTTGGCGATAGTCATTCAGGGCCTCACTGCCTAGATCATCTGGAAAGCGGGCGACGACAGCAATGGCACTACAGCCTGCCTGGAGTAGCCGCTCCACCGCTCGCAATAGAGTGTCGGGACGCTCTAAGGTACCCCATGTGGCCGCCTGGGCCTGGTTGAGCCGGACACCCAGGGGAGCATCGGTGGTGACATAGCTATGAATATTCACACCGAGGGTGGCGCGAGCAGCCTCAGCAGCCTGCAGATGCCGCTCACGCAGGTCATCCTCAATGGCCTGGTCAAGCACGAGACCAATGACGTTTTGGTGGACGGGCTGCAGATGCCAGCGACCTGCGGCAAACTGGTCTAACCCATAGCCCTCAACATAGTAGGCATTGGGTAAGGGCCAGTAGAGCTGGGCACCGTTGAGCACATTGGGATGGGTGATCAGACGGTCAGTGACAGTTGCGATCGCACGGGCCACTGGCAGGGCATCGCCTGCATAGCCCCCCATGGCAGCCCCCACCCCCGTGGGGATAACCATCATGGTGGTGTGAGGCCGTGAGTTGGGCGAGCAACTCACGGCTGATTTTGCACCCTGGGGGCTACGAAGGTAACCACAGCTTCCACATGGGCCACTGAGCCAGTAACGGCTGTAATCGCCCACCTTAAGGGGTCACCATGGGACCGCAGCTGAGTCTCAATGCGATCACGAAGTGCGACGCCGGTTTGGAGTTCAACCGTCATGCGGACAAACTCTGTAGTTAGGGGCTGAGCCGATCGGTTACTGTCCAAGTTTCTATATTGTTGAATTACTAACCTTGAAACTGGCCAAACTGGGCCTGGTAGACCTCATCTTCTTTTTCTGTCTCCAGCTTGATGTCAGACGTGGGATAAGCCACACACAATAGCGCATAGCCCTGGTCCTGTAGCTCCTGGCTAACACCCATACCATCTTCTTGGGACACAGTGCCCTCAGTAATCAGTGCAGCGCAGGTGGTGCAGACGCCAGCACTACAGGAGGTCGGTAGATCGATATCAGCGGCTTGACCCGCCTCTAAAATCGTTTGCTGTTCATCCACAGTGATCGTTTGAACAGTACCTTGATGCTTAATTTCTACGGAATAGGTCGCCATCGCACAAAGTTATTGGACAAAGTTATTGGACAAAAAAAACGAAAATATTTTTAGGTTTAGACAGACACTTAAACAGCTGGGGGCTTAGCTGGTGTGCTTTAGCTGCGGCTATGCCTGAGATTTTTCCTTAAAAACACGCTCAAATTCCTCTAGCAAATCATCCATTTCCTCTAGGGCTTGGTTGACGTCGATACGCAGTGTTCCCAGGCCAGGTTGGTCTAAAAGCTGGACTAAGGACTCCCGTTTAATTCGAATCTGTTCAATCTGGCTTTTCAATGCGTCTAAGGTCATGGAATGTGCTTTCTCCCAACGTCTACAGACTCCAGAATAAGCAACTTTGGGTAATCAGTGCTACATGTTGGCGCGGAGTTTAAAGTCCAAATCCCCTTACTATGGGATTAGGTAGGTTCGCCCCGTTCTTTTTTTTATAACTTCTGCCCATGCTACGCAAAATTCCCCTTGGTGGTGTCTTACTCTCGGTCGGCTCTATCCTCACGCTGGTGGGGTTTGTTGCTTACTTTAGAGACATGGCCACCCTCAACTTGGCTGGTTTCTTCTATGGCATTCCGATTTTGCTTGGGGGGGCGGCGTTGCGGGCAGCAGAGCTAGAGCCAGTGCCCTATAGCCAGGAGCCCGGTGATACCGTAGTTGCTTTACGAGATAAAACGGCGACCCAAACCCAAAATCAGGTGCGCAAAGATGTGACTCGCTATCGCTACGGTCAGGATGCGCATCTGGATATTGCCCTCGAACGACTAGGGCTAAGTCCCAATGATAAGCAGAGACCGGTACTCAGCAGTCTGCAAGAAGAAATACGGGACGGGGCCTATGCCCTGGTGCTGGAGTTTGATTCCCCCTATATGCCCTTGGAGACCTGGGAAGAAAAACACGACAAAATCGAAAAATTCTTTGGTCCCAACGTTCGGGCTGAAATTGATGTCATCCCCAACAACCGGGTAGCGTTAGCCTTGATTGAGAACTCAGGCGCGGATGCCGCCTAGCCAGGCCAAGTCTTAGAGCTGCACACTCACAATGCCGGACCACTGCACCTGTTTTAGCTGGGTACGGCGATAGGAGAAAAAACGTTCGGGTTCTTGGTAGGTGCAATGGGGGGCTGTAGCCACCTGTTCAGGGCATAGTCCCATCTGCTCCAACTGGATTTCGTTGATGCGACGAACATCTAGACGCACGTGACCGGGTTTATCGTCAGGGAGCAGGGGTGGGTTATCCATCGTCAGTAGCTGTTCGACTACGGCTGCTTTGGCAGCTGATTCGGATATGTCCGTGTTTACAATGCTCATGCCAATTTGAGCGGCAACGTCTTCGCCCACCTGATAGACTTCACCGGCAATGGCCGGACCCAGTAGGACTCGTAAGTCCTTGAGTTGAGAGCCTTGAGCTTGGAGTTTTGAAATCGCAACCGGCACAATTTTCTGGGCAGTGCCCCGCCAGCCGGCATGGGCTGCAGCCACCTGACCTGTCCTGTTATCGGCAATCAGGGCCGGGGTGCAGTCGGCGGTGCAGACCCACGTGGCCTGACCGGCCTGCTCGCTAAAGCAGCCATCGGCAGGGGGGCGTTGAATATCTTCTTCGGTGGGTGTAGCTGTTCCACTGGCGACCAAGGTTTTGGTCGCCGTTTTAATGGCTGCCGGACCCAGCACCACATTGCCATGGACTTGTTTGGTTCTTAACACATCGACGGCTGTACCCAGTGCCGATGTCAGTTCCTCCGGTGTTTGCGGTGCAAACACTGAGGTAAAAAAACCGTGGGGCTGGGAAATAAGATCGCAGGTTAAGTAAGGTTTACCCTGCCAGGTTTGCCAGGTCCAGTTTTGCATGGGTGAGAATGGGTTAGAGAGCGAGTAGAGTCAAGATTGACACGCTACCAGCTTAGCCTTTACTTGCGATCGCAGCTTGAGCAGGCCATATTCTAGACCTTCGACTACCGCCTGATAGGACGCCTCCAATATGTTGGGAGACAAGCCAACGGTGGTCCAACGCTGTTCCCCATCACTAAACTCCACCAAGACGCGAGTTTTGGCCGCTGTTCCTGCCGCACTATCTAGAATACGAACCTTGTAATCCGTCAGATAAAAGCGCTCTAGCTCGGGATAAAACTGTTCTAGAGCTTTGCGTAAGGCATGGTCTAACGCCTCTACAGGACCGTTCCCCTCAGCCGCGTGAAGCAAATCTTTGCCATCTACCGCCACCTTGACCGTAGCTAAAGAATCGCTGTTTGTAAGCGTATCTGGCAAACGACTAATCACGGGATGACCATGGGGCATCCGGGTACAGTGAACCTGAAATCCACGCACTTCAAACATGGTCGGGCGCTGGTCCAATGCTTCGCGCATAAGGAGTTCAAAGCTAGCTTCGGCGGCCTCAAACTGATAGCCCTCATCCTCTAAACACTTGAGCCGCTGCAGCAGCTGTCGTGAGGTGGGATTAGTGCGATCCAGCTTCAGCCCAAAGCTGCGGGCCTTAGCCATAATGTTGCTCAGCCCTGCCTGATCGGAGATCACAATGCGGCGGATATTACCGACAGCAGACGGCTCTATATGCTCATAGGTTTTGGGATTACGCTCCACAGCGCTAACGTGGATGCCGCCCTTATGGGCAAAGGCTGACAGCCCCACATAGGGCGCATGATCGTCAGGGGCTAAATTAACCACTTCGCTGACATATCGGCTGGTGGCCGCTAGCATCGTCAGTTTTTCGGGGGGTAAACAGTGGTAGCCCAGCTTTAGCTGCAGATTCGGTATTAACGAGCAAAGATTGGCATTGCCGCAGCGCTCACCGTAGCCATTGATGGTGCCTTGAACCATGGTGGCGCCTTCTAGAGCCGCCGTCAGCGCATTGGCCACGGCTAGCTCACTATCATTGTGGGTATGAATACCCAGCCGGGGCGGATTTTCTAGATTTAGGGTACCTAACCATTGACTGACGGTGCGCACAATATCGGTTACTTGGTGGGGCAGCATACCGCCGTTGGTATCGCATAGGACGAGCCATTCAGCCCCAGCCCGAATAGCGGCTTCTAAGGTTTGAACGGCATAGGTGGGATTGTTGAGGTAGCCATCAAACCAGTGCTCTGCATCATAAATAACCCGTCGCCCTTGCTGCCGCAGATAGGCGATGGAGTCATAGATCATGGATAGATTTTCACTGAGATCTGTTTTAAGACCTTCGGTGACATGGAGATCCCAAGATTTGCCAAATAGGGTCACCCAGTTTGTTCTAGCCGCCAAGGCTGCAGCCAGGGTAACGTCTTCAGCGGCTGGGCAGTGGGGGCGGCGGGTAGAGCAAAATGCAACCACCTCAGCCTGACGTAAGGGCTGCTGCCGAAGCTGAGCAAAAAACTGTCCATCCTTAGGATTAGCCCCTGGCCAGCCACCTTCAATAAACGGAACCCCTAGATCATCTAAGCGACGAGCAATGCGGAGTTTGTCCTCGACAGAAAGAGACAATCCTTCCCGTTGGGAACCATCTCGCAGGGTCGTGTCATAAATCCAAAGCTGGTTTTGGGGAGACATAGCAACAGAAAACACAATGTAGGAAGTGAAGCGTCAACGTGTAGATGTATTAAAGATGCTGCCTGTGGTGAGTGCCGAGTTAAAAAAATTGAACTTTAATTAACTGTTATCGTTTTGGATAAAACGGAATTTAAAGACCCTGTGTACTGAGTTTAGACCTTAGATGAAGCTATTCACAACCCAAAATGGTAAATGAGTGCTGAGCAGCAATCCTTTTAGCCATGAGTATTTGGCAGCATTTTATACGTCTGGTGATCCTATGTTTTTTGGATACATAGGTGGAGATATCATGTCATCCTATGTATCCATGACAAAGAAAAGCTATGAACGCTTAAGGTTATGGGATCCGTATCTCCACTAATCATCTGCAGTAGTTGGGCCGTTTTCATCGCCGACGTCTCAGTGTTTTACGCATCTAAACTGTTATTTATCAAACTACTTGCCTAGACATTAATGGGTTGCATCAGCGAAAATCTACGTTTTAATTTGAAAGTCTTAACTTATTAGATGATGCCCATGCCAAACGTGACAGCTCAAGGAAAAACCTTTGTCTGTGAAGCGGGTGCCAATTTACGTCGGGTGTTATTAGACCATGACGTTACTTTATATAACGGTAATGCTAGTTTGATTAACTGTCGTGGAATCGGGAGCTGTGGCACCTGCGCTGTGATGATTGAGGGGGAGGTGTCTGCTGCCAACTGGAAAGATCGAAGCCGTAGATCGCTGCCGCCCCACACCCCCGAGCGCCCCCTAAGACTTGCCTGTCAGACGCGAGTGCTGGGGGATATTACAGTGACTAAATATGATCAGTTTTGGGGGCAAGGGCAGACGGTAATGTGGTAAGGCATTAAAGTTGAAGGCTAACGTTGTTAGCGTTAATGTCTCTGCATAGGCTATCTGTCTACCAATCCAAACGTCGAGCCTAATTAATTGTGATGCTGTGGTGGTAAGGAGGGAACAGGTTAATGAATAAGTTTATCTTGGGCAGTATTCTGGCTGCGATTTCACTGATGGTGATCTACGGGACCAGTGCGTCCAACCAGGTAACCTCCTGGGTCGATGGAGAGGATTCGGCCTCAGCCCAGAGTGATTCAGGGCTCAGCAACAGTGCCAGTAATGATAGTGACGACTCGTTTATTGCTCTAAATTCTAATGAGTCTGAGCGTGAACCAAATATTGATATCAATGACCGGACGCCGTTGCAGAAGGCCGGTGATATTCCTAAGCGACAGATCGGCGAGGTGACTAGCACTCCCAACTTTGGTCAGCCAGAGGGGGAAAGCGATACGGAGGAACCCATTGTGCCTCAACCTGTCGAAAATCCTCCGCCGACAGATACGTCCGCAGGGAATAATACCGGTAATCAACCGGCTAATCCGGCTCCATCCCAAGAGCCGATTGAGGCACTTTGGTAACGGCAACCAATCCTGATGATGGCCTGATGATGGCCTGATGGTTTAATTCTGTTGCTACTTTTGAGACGACTTTATACTTTTACTGCAGGGGTAGTTGATAGAAATCTATGGGTCAGGCAGATGTACTGGTGGTGGGCGGCGGGATTATTGGGCTTGCGATCGCAACCGAGCTTCGTCAGCAAGGCGCGACAGTTACCGTACTCAGCCGTGATTTTAATGCGGCAGCCGGTCATGCGGCGGCGGGAATGCTGGCACCGCAGGCCGAGAAACTTAGCGGTCCTTTGCTGGAGCTGAGCGAGCGCAGTCTGGCGCTATATCCCGACTGGAGCCATAAGCTCGAACAGCTGACGGGTCAAGACGTTGGCTACTGGCCCTGCGGTATTCTGGCGCCCCTGTTATCGACCGCGACAGATGCCCTGAGCCCAGCTGCAATCCATAGCTATCAGCCCCATCTGAGCACTGAGGTAGCTGGAGGCTACTGGTATCCCCAGGAGGGACAGGCTGACAATCGTGCCCTGCTCAGAGCCTTGCGCATTGCCTCCCAAGAGCTGGGGGTGAAGATCCAGGAGGGGGTGAGTGCTGACGCCTTTTTGCATCAGGGGAACCGGGTTAAGGGGGTGCTTACCTCCCGTGGACAGCAGCGGGCGGGCCACTATGTATTAGCGGCTGGCGCCTGGTCTAGTGAGTTGTTGCCGGTGCCGGTCAAACCCCGTAAGGGACAGTTAGCGGCTTTACTCACTCCGACTGATTCGCCCTATGGGCTCAATCGTGTGCTCTATGGTGAGCACATTTATATCGTGCCGCGTAAAGATGGACGGATTGTTTTGGGGGCAACGGATGAAGATGTAGGGTTCGCGCCTCACAATACCGCCGCCGGGGTGGCCCAGCTGCTAAATCAGGCCGCTCGGCTATATCCGCCGTTGGCAGATTTTCCGCTACAGGAATGTTGGTGGGGATATCGTCCGGCGACACCGGATGGTGCTCCTATTTTGGGGCCGAGTCAGTGCGACAATCTGACGCTGGCGACGGGGCATCATC
>NZ_JADEXP010000607.1 GCF_015207065.1 Leptolyngbya cf. ectocarpi LEGE 11479
GCCAATTACCTTGGCGTCCTAAGAGGCCAGACAGTGTGCCTATCCCCCTAGAGATTTTTACTAAAGCCTCAGCAGCTTTATGCTTACCCAAAAGCATCGCAGGCCCAACAGACATTACTCCCATAGCAATTAAGCCCAATCCTTTAATTGCTCGAACAGATTGAACTTTTATTGAAGGATAGAGTTCCGTTTCAATCAGGCTATGGACACTCCATGCCCAAAAACCCCGATTTAAAATCCAACGCAGTGATAAACGCTGATCAGCGATAGGTTCATATAGGACCGCATCATCAGCCCAGACAATTTTATGGCCAGCTTTGTGCAAACTTGAAAACAGATACACATCTTCAGCACCTTTATGGGCAAATCGATGGTTAAAGAAGGATTCACCTTCTTTAAGATTTTTCAAAAGTTGGGTGCTAAACATTACATTACCGGTGAAAGCAACATCCATTGCTCGACCCGTCTCATATCGGGGAAATGAATAAAACTCACCGGCCCTAATCCAAGTAGGAACGTCTTGCTCCTCGCTGTAAACGGCGAGAACAGGCCCTGACACAACTTCGGCATCAAATTCTTGTTGACTAATTAAGAGTTCTTCTAGCCACTGCGGAGTTGCAGTTTCATCATCATCTAACATGGCAATGAAATCTGACTCTTTAGATGCTTCGCTAATACAACGATTACGGGCGTAGGTAACACCTTGGTTGGTTTCTACAACATACTTTAGTGGCCATTGAAAAGAAGACTTGAAAGCTTCAACAGTTGCCTCAGCGGAACGATTAGAGTCGTTATCAACGATAATGACTTCTAATATAGGCGTAGGAATCCGAGTAAAGGTGAGATTATTCAAAGATTCCAGCAGTTCTTGCAATAGGTTAGGCCGTTTGTATGTGGCAGCACAGACTGAAACCTTCATCAGGTTTGTAGATGAACTGGAATTATCTTTGATATCGGATAGTTCGTTGGAAATGACCTGCATCTTTAAAGTTAAGTAAAGAGATTAGATTGTGAACTATGGACGACCTAAACCGATTTCAGAATAGATGAATCTGAAATGTATGTTGCAGTCAAGGACTGACAAAAATGGACATAGCAAAACACACATCTAGGATGCCCCACGTACAGTTATGAATGAAAATCAGAAAGATTGTTCCTGTAATTTGTTCAGACTAACAGTCATCCTAAAACTATACGCTTTCTGAAAAGGCCTATCCCCCTTAATCTAGACTTCTGCAGTGCCAATATTCACAGTAGCTTTTGCCTAAGCACTACAGGTTAAAAATCATTTGTTAAGACCTAGAAGTAGCTTTATAGGTTTTCAAATTATTCAAGAATTTGGTGTGTAAGCCATAATTGCTATTGACAAACCTTTGTAAGCATTCATCAATAAAATCTTTATAGACAGGACGTCCCTTGTAAGGCGATAAATAGCTTGTAAACAAGCCCTTCTTATAAGGAACAGTATATTTTGAAGTTCCTGTCCGGTGATCCGCCAAGTGTTTCCGGCCTAGCCAGTAGTGTCGGCTCAAAACAGTTGGAATTCGCAAGCAATTTGGTGCCAGAAAATATGGATGATTAAGCTTTCGCCAAGCTAAATAGAAGGTGTCTTTATCACCCATGACATGCTGATACCAAAATTCCGACCCAAGATTCATCCACTCAGCTAGGTTTAATTCTTTCCAGCAAGATAC
>NZ_JADEXP010000055.1 GCF_015207065.1 Leptolyngbya cf. ectocarpi LEGE 11479
CTCATAGACTGTGTAAACTTACCGCGCAAAACCATGCCCAAGCTTAAGACCCGACGGGCGGCTGCCAAGCGTTTCCGCCGTAGCGGAAGTGGCAAAATTATGCGTCGCAAGGCGTTTAAGAACCATTTACTGCAGCACAAGTCAACATGTCGCAAGAGCCGCCTTTCCAAGAAAGCGGTTGTAGTGGATGCTGATGTTCCTAACATCGAAGGAATGATGCCTTATTTGTAGAGACGTTATCTGTAATGTCTCTACTATCTTTCAATTGTTTTTCAAATTAACGACCTAGTATGGCACGTGTAAAACGCGGCAATGTAGCTCGCAAGCGCCGCAAGAAAATTCTCAAGCTTGCGAAGGGTTACCGGGGAGCCCATTCTAAACTTTTTCGGACGGCTAACCAGCAGGTGATGAAGGCCCTGCGGTATGCCTATCGGGACCGTCGGAATAAGAAACGTGATTTTCGCCGGTTGTGGATTACCCGCATTAATGCGGCAGCTCGCCTCAATGGCACTACCTACAGCCGATTGATTGGCGATCTGAAGACAGCCAATATTCAGATTAATCGTAAAATGCTGGCTCAAATGGCCGTGTTGGATCCAGGTACCTTTACTAAGGTAGTTGAGCTAGCAGGTAAGAAGGGCTAGTATTGCCCTATGTGGCGATACATGTGGCGATATTTGCTAGGCATAGGTTTATGTTTGGGGGTGCAGGTGACTGCGCCCCCAATTGCTGTGTCTGCGGAATTGACAGAGATTGAGGGTCGCGGTCGTTTAATTGTGGCGGTCAAGGATAATCGCTATCCGTTGGCCTATCGTGATGCAGTTGGTGAGCTACACGGGTTTGAGATTGAGATTGCTCGTCGGCTGGCGCTAGCGTTGCTGGGGGATGAGACGGCTGTAGAGCTGCGTCCTGTTAATAATATTGACCGGGTGAATGCGGTGATTGAGGGGGATGTGGACATTGCGATCGCAGCCATCACCGTCACCTCCCAACGACAGCGCATTACCAGCTTTAGTGAGCCCTACTATTTAGATGGCGTTGGATTTATTACCACATCGCCCCAGGTGACTAGCCTGGCTGATCTGACCTTGGGTCGCATTGCTGTTTTGAGTGATTCCAGTACCCTGGCCCAGGTCCGCTATCAGCTGCCTGCCGCTGTGGTCATACCGGTGTCATCCTATCAGCAGGCAGTTGCAGCCCTGGGTGATGGCCAGGTGGATGCCTTCGCAGGGGATATTTCGTTACTGACCGGTTGGCAGCAGCAGGATAGCCATTATCGGCTGCTAGATGAGGTGATTTCTGTAGAGCCAATTGCGATCGCAATTCCTAAAGGCACTCAATACAGCGATCTACGTCGAGCGATTAATGACGCCCTGCGCCAATGGGATGACGAAGGTTGGTTACAAGATCGGGCTGCCCACTGGGGGTTACGGTAGCTACCATGGGAGAATAAAGCGAGACCACCGCTGTAAGCCCTAACTGATTAAGCGAGTTCATGGAAAATAGCACCCTATTTTTGACATACCTTGGCATTTTGCTAGCCCTGTTGGGGCTGTCTGCCATTTTCATCATTCGCCAGGTATTTAAGACTCGCCGGATTGAGACTACCCTTGGCCGTTTGCAAAAGAAACTGACCAAAGAAAAAGGAACGGCTCAAGAATATTACGAGCTTGGCAGTTTGCTGCTAGACAAGAAGCTTTTTTCCCAATCCACCCTTTACCTGCAGCAAGCCTTAAAGGCTCTCACAGATGAAGAAGAGAATGAAAATGCTCCACTGATTTATAACGCCCTAGGATATTCCTACTTTGCCCAAGGTCAATTTGACTTAGCCATTCGTCAATATAAGGCCGCCTTAAAAATTACTCCAGGCTATGTAACGGCTCTCAATAACCTGGGCCATAGCTACGAGAAAAAGCAACTGACCGTTCAAGCGTTAGAAAGCTATGATCAGGCCTTAAAAATTGAGCCTGATAATGCTACGGCCAAGCGTCGGGCGCAGTCTTTACGTAAGCGGGTAGCTATTCCGATGAAGCAATAAATTGTCCGTTAAGTAGGCCATGGGCCTACGATCAGCACATATCTACTCAAATCACTCTCAGCAGCTCGGCATAGTAGGCTTAACTGCTGAGAGCAGCCGCTATTTTTATATTCCGACACTGTTTACCAGAGATATCGATATGCTAAACGGCGGCTAGTTCCGGAGTTGCTGTTTGAAGTTGTGTCACAGTCTCAGCAGCATCCTCGCAGTAAACTTCAGCGGAGTTATTGGGACTTTCGATGAGTTTTACCTTATGAAGATTAGCGCCAATGTCTTTAATGGGCTGACGAAGTAGATCGCGGATGTGCACCGCAATATTCTCAGCTGTGGGTACCACCTCTGCAAAGTAGGGAATATCCTTGTTTAGGAACGTATGGTCAAAGGGCTTTACCACATGGGTTTCTACCGCATTTTGAAACTCCACCAAGTCAGCAATCATGCCCGTACGAGGGTCCATTTCACCCTTGATAGTGACTTCGAGGTGATAGTTGTGACCATGGCCGTTAACACGGGCGCAGAGGCCATAGATTTCACTATTTTGCTCTAACGTCAGTGTGGGTAGTGCTAAACGGTGGGCAGCACTGAAGTGGGTAGAAATCGTCAAATAGGCTTCCATGGCATTTCCTCTATAGTCGGCCCAGAGTGTGGATGTTTCAAACAGTTGGACGTTGGTAATCGGTAGGTGGGGTTTAAGCCGCTGCCAGATAACACGGGCAATATTCTCAGTGGTGGTCAGCCCCGCCTCAGAGCGATCAATTTGGAACTCAGGCCAGACATCGTTGAGATACGAAAAGTCCAGCTGACTAGTAACCTCACGCTTGATTACTTTTTTGACATCGGACAGGTTTAGAACCATGCCGTACTCATCCAGGTCACCTTCCATGGAAACGAACAACTCATAGTTGTGACCATGACCTGGAGCACGGGTGCAGAGGCCAAACTTAGCCTGATTTTCAGCGTCGCTAAGCTCAGGTAGCCAGTAGCGATGACTGGCGGAAAACTGAGCCCGACGGTTGATGGTGCATTTCATAGCAGTACCAAAACGGATGAGCTAATTATTAATTTTTGTAAGGCTGTTTCCTTCAGCATAGACCATTGACGAGGTGTGCTGAAGGGCTGTTTTTTTGAGCTAGTCAGCCAAAGGGTCTAACCGAGGGAGTCTTAGCGTTGTCCTAAAAGTTGACTCAGCTAAGCTGCTGGCTGTCTAAAGTTTGAGTAAAATCACGCAAGTCATGAAGTTTTGACACAATATTTTTCCTCTAGGAACTTGGCAATCTCTGAAACCCTTTGATACGGCTACTGTTTAGGATTTCTTATCGGAAATATCAGGAGTTGCTAATTTAAGTCGAAAACGGTAAAAATAGATACAGAACAAATCCTCGTTCATCTCTGAAAAATTGTCTTTTATTTGGCGATGAGACGGAAGTAGGGGGCCTTTACGATGACTGTCGTTAGTTTGTATGGGTCCACCCGAAGGAACGCACTAACACCAGTGCTTATTTAAGAGGAGACACACCTATGAAACTGACTTACCGTGGTGTCGAATACGACCACAACCCCCCAATGTTAGAGGTTTCCGAAAGCGATATTCTCTGCAGCTATCGCGGTCGCAATCATCACTATACCTATGTGCGCCACGTTCCTTTTCCTCAGCCTCAAGCAGAGTTAACCTATCGCGGTGCCGTTTATCAAACTAACCGCCATGGTCAGCGTCAGGCTGTTGCTCAGCCTGAGACTAAATCGGTATTTTCTGCATTTCAGCGCAAGCTAGCTGAGCTGACTCCCATGATGGATTCGCGCCGTCAGCTGCTACGGGAGGCTGCTCGTAATCACAGTGATAGCATCCAGCGGTCTTTGGAGCGTCGCATCGCTATAGCCCGTGAGCAAGGTAATGTGCACCTGCTGCAGCAGCTAGAAGATGAAATGCGTCAGATAGCGTAAGGGGCTATTGCCCGTTTAGAAATTGCTTGGTTCCCTAGATTTGTGGCTAGAGTAAGTAAGGAGAGGCTGATACAGCTTCTCCTTTTTATTTCCATCATGCTTCACAATAGGTTTGGTCTGACTGCACAGGGCCAAATCTATTTTTAGAAAGGGTGTTATGGGGCTATTTGACAAGGTTTTTGACCCGTCGCCAGAGTCGCTATCCCTAAGTCCGGCAGAAGCGCTGGCGGCGATTTGTTTGGTTGCGATCGCAGCCGACGGTTACCTATCCGACCAAGAAGGCCGTGAAATGGATATGCTACTCAGCCGCATGCGCCTTTTCAAAAGCTACTCCACCGAAATGGTCAACCGGATGAAAGATAGTTTGTTGCAACAGCTGCAACAGCACGGTCCTGGTCGTTTGGTAGAAGCGGCTAACACCATCCTCCCCACCGCCCTCAAGCCAACAGCCTTTGCCTTAGCCACAGACTTAGTCCTAGCCGATGGCAACGTGACTCCTCAGGAGCAGGCTTTTCTAGATGACCTCCACCGCATTTTAGAAATCCCTAGCGATCGCGCTTTAACCATTGTTGAAGTCATGACAATCAAAAATCGAGGATAGGGCGATTGTCATAACGTTGTCTTATAAACTTTTACTTCGGTGAAGCCTAAACCTCATTTTCTGACAAATACGAGATAATAGATCTGGCAATACCCTTCCCATAAACTCACCATTAATCTCTATGACTGCCGTGATATCAGCTCCCCCTAAGCAGATGGATGACTCCAAGCACGGGTTACCCGTAACTATCATCACCGGCTTTTTAGGGAGCGGAAAAACTACTCTGCTCAACCACATTCTGACTAACCAAGAAGGTCTGAAAACAGCAGTGCTGGTCAATGAATTTGGTGAAATCGGCATTGACAATGATTTACTCGTCACTACAGGTGATGACACCATGGTGGAGCTGAGCAACGGCTGTATTTGCTGCACCATCAATAATGATCTGTTAGAGGCCGTCTATAAAGTCCTAGAGCGGAAGGACAAGATTGACTATCTGGTGGTGGAAACAACGGGGCTAGCTGATCCCTTACCAGTAGCACTTACGTTCTTGGGCACAGAGCTGCGAGATCTCACCCGATTAGATTCCATTGTGACCCTGGTGGATGCCGAAAATTACAGCGTTGATCTATTCAATAGCCAAGCCGCACACAATCAGATTGCCTACGGTGACATTATCTTGCTCAACAAGACAGATCTAGTAGATGAAGGCGACTTAGACTCACTAGAGCTTAAGGTGCGTGACATTAAAGAAGGGGCTCGCATTTTGCGCACTACTCAGTCTCAGGTGCCCCTGCCCCTGATTTTAAGTGTAGGTCTATTTGAATCTGACAAGTATTTTGAACTGACTGGGGAATCCGCCCACGGTGAGCATGACCACGATCACGGCCATGGTGATCACGACCACGATCACGATCACGGCCATGATGAGCACGCGCACCACGACCATACCAACTGCGATCACGATCATGGGCATTGTGAACACGACCATGACCATGATCATGACCATGGCCACTTAGACGCAGATGGGTTTACATCGATCTCTATCGCTCGGGATCAGCCTTTAGCCATTCGCAAGTTTCAGCATTTTTTGGATAACAAACTGCCGGACAATGTTTTTCGTGCCAAGGGCATTTTGTGGTTTGACGAAAGTGAAAAACGCCATGTCTTTCACCTCAGTGGTAAGCGCTTTTCCCTAGAGGATGAAGAATGGAATGGCCGTCCCCGTAAAACTCAACTAGTCCTAATTGGTCAAAACCTTGATCAGGATGCTCTAAAAGCTGAAATTGAGAATTGCTTTTGCCTTGAGTCAGAGAGCCGTGGCAGAGGTTTTGGTGGGTAGTGCGTGTCGTTATTCAGCGGGTTGCAGCATCTCAGGTTGTTGTTAACGGTGAAGTTATCGGTCGTATAGGTCGTGGTCTTAACCTGCTAGTGGGGATCGCTGCAACTGACACAGAAGCCGAACTCACCTGGATGGCTCAGAAATGCTTATCGCTAAGGGTGTTTCCGACGGCCGATTCTGGCCGATTTGATTTATCCGTACAGGATATTCAAGGGGCTCTACTCGTGATTAGTCAGTTCACCCTCTACGGTGACTGCCATAAGGGGCGGCGACCTTCGTTTGCTCAAGCTGCCCAGCCAGACCAAGCAGTTAAGCTATATGAACAGTTTGTAGCTAAACTGCAGCAGAGTGAGTTAAAGGTAGAGACAGGACAATTTGGTGCCCACATGCAGGTCACTATTGACAATGATGGCCCGGTAACGCTGGTATTAGATCGAAATGCCGGGTAGCTTAAGGTTGATTGCAGACAAAACAGGTTGTGTTTGTAACTGTCTTCAGTGCAGGCTTAGTATCAGTCATATCCTTTAGGCTATGGTGCAAGCGCTAACGCATTAGTTCGCTCTGGGGGGCTAGTTAGCGAACGTTATTCTCTAGTGGAAATGTTTGCCATACAAGCGACACAGCAGATGTGAGACTCTATTTTCTTTTAATAAGATTGTGCAAGGTCCGGTTTCCCTTGATAAGGTAAAGAAACATTAAGTGGGCTAGCCCTTCTTCATAGAGATGATGCCGAAGCACGACTATCCCAATTCCCTTTATGCTGAGCATTATTAATCAAATGTCCTCGTTTCAAGAGCCTTCTGGGCAGGTGTTGTTCTGTGATTTTGACGGTCCGATTGTAGATGTTTCGGAACGCTACTATCGAACCTATCGACTGGGACTTTCGACGCTGCAGGCTAATCACCAAGAGAGGCATGGGGAGCCCTTACCACTGCAGCTCCTTTCAAAAAATCAGTTTTGGTGGATGAAACGCAATCGAGTAGCAGATACTGATATTGCTATTCGTTCAGGGGTACCAGCAGATCTTGTCAACACTTTGCTACAGCAAGTTCAGCGCATTGTAAACCATCCCCATCTTCTTCAGTGGGATAGTTTACAGCCCGGTGCCGAAACCGCAATACATCAACTTAAGCATGCTGGTATTCGGCTTGTGTTAGTCACACTCCGGCATCCACGTCAGGTACAAGCATTTTTACAAGCCCATGATCTCAGTCAATGTATTGACGAAATCTTTGGTGCTTTAGATATTAATGCTGCCCATCTAAACCGGGCTGAGCAGAAAGTCGCTCTGTTAGAGCGGGCAATTACGGCTCAGAAAAATCAAGGCTATAAAACATTTCCCACTTGTATGATTGGCGATACTGAGGCAGATATTATCGCGGGGCAGCGGGCCGGAATCGTCACTGTTGCTGTCACCAACGGAATTCGCAGCCACGATTATCTCAAACGTTATCAGCCCACCTCGATTGCATCAAATCTACTCAAGGCTGTACAAGGTCAGTCTATGCTTCAAGTTTTACAAGCAGCTTAGAGCAGCCCCATTACAGCCCTTTCCACCAGCGGTGTAATGGGTAGTAAAGAGCTGGTGTCCATAAGCTGCTCAGGATAGCTGAGCTAAGGGCAACTCGTTGATGGGTACGCCAAATCTGCCAAAGATTAAGGTAAGGGGAGTTAGCCCAAAGCAGATGATGAAAGCTCATTTGAAGCGCCATTACCGTGGCATCAACGACAGCCATGCCAAAAACAATAAATGCCACTAGAACGACATTTTCTTGGATTAGGCGTTGGCGCTGCAGGCGGGCTGTGAGCATACCGACTACCATTAAGCTCAGGGCATGGGTGGGAAACGGTCCTGTCAGGCCATCCTGCAGTAACCCAAGGACGATCCCTGCAATTGCTCCATCGATAATCGGGTGATGAATACCCCAAATAACCACCCAGATGAGCAACCAGTTGGGGGCGACACCTAACAGCTCAATTCCAGGAAAGCGCATTGGAGATAGGAGCAGACAGAGTAGTCCTGAACCTAAAACAACAGTGATATTAAGACAGGTTTTTTGAAAATCGGAAAGCGGAGATTTCCCTTTAGATGCGGTCATAGCTAGCAGAAAAAGGCTACGGAGCGGGGGTATCGTCTACTATTTCTGCCGGCGGTGCATTGACGTCAGTTTTGGCCTCAAAGGGATGAATGGTCACCCACTCTAGAACATTGAGGGGAGACGATAGTTGAATAACAGCCTCAGGCGCTGGGCTTTTTTTCAAGTCCATGCTTTCAATCCGTCCGACGGGCACCCCCTGAGGAAACAATCGACTGTAGGACGATGTGACAATGACATCACCAGGTTTGACATCGGGGGTGGTCTCAAAAAATTGCATGACCACACGCCCATCCACGTTGCCACGCACCACGCCAAGAGCACGACTGCGACTAACTTTAACCCCCATTTGGCTGGTAGGATCGGTAATCAGCAAAACTTGGCTAGTGTGAGGAGAAACACCGACGACTCGGCCCACTAGCCCCCCCGGTCCTGTGACTACATCCCCCTCTGTAACATTCTCTGTGCTGCCTTTATTGACTGTAATTTGTTGCCACCAGTTATCGGCACTGCGGCCAATGACTGCAGCAATGGTTACTTTACCCTGACCATCAGCGTAGTCAATATTTTCCCGCAGTCCTCGATTTTGATTTTCTAACTCAATGACTCGCTGTTGCAGCTCAAGGATATAAGCATTTTCTAACCGTTCTGCTTGAGTAAGACCTGGGTGTAGTGGAGCTGTCACCACTTGGTAGATTTCATAGATGACGGCTCCCTGGCTCTGACGCATTGCCCACGCTAGACCAATGACTAGGGTGGCTATACCCGCCCTAGCTGCATATCTATCCCACCAGCGTCTCAGTGCAAACATAATTTGCAAAAATAGTCGTCAATCGCCTACAGAAGCGTTAAAGATCGCGGGAACGGGCACTAAATACACGCTCCATTTGACTGAAGTTTTCAAGGACACGTCCGGTACCTAGAACAACGCAACTGAGCGGATCGGCTGCAACGTGAACTACAATACCGGTCTCATGGCTAATGAGTGTATCTAAGCCCTTGAGCAACGCTCCTCCGCCTGCAAGCATAATGCCCCTATCGATAATATCAGCTGCCAACTCGGGAGGTGTGCGTTCCAGCGTTCTTTTCACAGCCTCAACGATGACTGAAAGAGGCTCTGCCATACTTTCGCGGATTTCAGCACTTTTTACAGTGACTGTTCGGGGTAAACCGGAGAGCAAATGTAATCCTCTGACATCCAAAACGATTTCGCCGTCGTTAGGGCTGGGGTAGGCTGAACCGATATTGATCTTAATTTCTTCAGCGGTCCGCTCACCAATTACCAAATTATGAACTTTTTTCATGTATTGGGAGATGGAATCGCTTAACTCATCACCCGCTACCCGAACAGACTCACTGAGTACAGTACCTTGCAAACTCAGTACGGCAACTTCAGTGGTGCCGCCACCAATGTCAATAATCATGTTGCCAGTAGGTTCGGCAACCGGTAGACCGGCACCAATGGCAGCGGCTACTGGTTCATCAATGAGGTAAACCATGCGAGCACCCGCTTGAAGCGCTGCATCCATAACAGCGCGACGTTCTACACCCGTAACGCCGCTGGGAATACCGATAACGATGCGAGGCATTCCTAGGGCTCGCCCTTCATGGACTCGCTTAATAAAGTGCTTGAGCATGAGCTCAGCCGTGTCAAAATCAGCAATGACACCGTCTCGTAGAGGCCGCAGGGCAGTGATATTGCCTGGGGTACGGCCTAGCATACGCTTTGCCTCTTCTCCTACGGCCAAGGGCTTGCCATCCTTATCCCTGGCTACAACGGAGGGCTCTTGCAGGACAACGCCTTTACCCGAAACATAAACTAGGGTGTTAGCAGTCCCCAGGTCTATGCCCATGTCACGGGAGAATGAAAAGCGATCGAGTAAACTCACTGTTAGACGTGCCCCCAAACGAGCTATGAAAAGACAATTGAATAATTTGTAAACCGGTGTGGATTTTATTACGTTTTGTATCCGTACGTCCAGTCCGTAGTTCTGAACTTCATGAATAACGCTACGGATAACGCTTTACTACCGTGGAAAATTGATTCACAATCGCTCTGCGCTATCCACCATACTCCCAGGTTACACGGTCTGAAATCCTAATGGAGTAGAGAACGGCAAGGACTCTCATTCTAAAGGGCAACGTGTCGAAGGAAACAGTTAAGGATAATTCTAGACGTCTGTGTATGTCTCGCATATAAAGTAGTTAACACAGTTGTCGGTGAAAGAGCGATGAGTCTAAACGTTGTAAGTCTTGTAGGTCGGGCAGGTCGGGATCCTGAAGTTCGCTATTTTGAGTCGGGCAATGTGCTTTGCAAGTTTACTATTGCGGTAAATCGACGGACGCGCAACAGTGACCAGCCCGATTGGTTCAATCTAGAGCTGTGGGGCCGTAATGCTGAAGTTGCTGCCAATTATGTCAAGAAAGGGAGTCTTGTCGGAGTGGTCGGTGCACTCAAGCTAGATAGCTGGCAAGATCGTACCACTGGAGCACAGCGTTCTAGTCCAGTTATTCGAGTAGATCGTTTGGATCTTTTAGGCTCTAAGCGCGATAATGCGGCCCCGATGGCAGGTGGCTACGATGATGATCAGTTTTAGAAGGCTGATGCCTGATCAAACTGACGTACTTGAAGGATGGCACTGACGCAGGCAAAACCTGGCTGTATCCCACACAAGTACTAACTGGCCAAACGCTCGCTCATCCCAGTATCTTTATCGGCGGTGTCGCTATCGGCTTTAATGCTGGCTTGAAAGCCACACCATGCAGAACCTGGGATGACTTCAATTTTTCCTCGATTGGGAAAGTCTAATTCTTCGACTGCGGTTACACCATTGGTGTAAAGATACTCACGCAGCAGCTGATAAGCTTCGTCAATACTGCTAACGGTGTAATTAGCCGCGTATAAATAGGGCTTTAATCGATTTTGGTTACGGGGTGCCGTTTCACGAAAAGTCAGACGAGTAGCCCGATGTGAGCTATTCTTGCAGCTGATGCGATACTTGATGGTGTGGCAAGCTGTGTTGGGGAACATTTCACTGTGAGAAAACGGGATTCTGATAAAGCCGCCAGGATTTACTAGCTAAATTGAATGAAAGATAAGGAACTGAGAGATTATCTTTTTTGATGATACCGGCTAGTACTAATAAACGAACCCTAATCTATATTGTCTAAAGTTGTCAAAAGTAATATTGAATTATTTGTTACTTTTGATCAACTTTTTAGTTGCACCCAATGCTCATAATAACGTGCGCTTACGGTAGCAATCTAGTTTATTCACTTTAAATCTGTTGGCCCTTAAGGATTTTTACCTAAAGATGGGTTCTATTTCTAGTCTCTTTTGGTCTAATACTTCTTCTGTTTGACTTTATTTTGCGAGCTTTGTGGGCTATACGTAGGCTGGCGTAGTAGCTGATGATGGCTAATAGGCTACCGACGAGTGTGCTGCCAACCATTAGGGCTATGGTGATATCAAAGCCAAGACTCATCCATTCTTGAGGGGATTGGTTAGTCAGGCTTGTATTGGCAGATTGCCCCAAGAACCAACGCCCAATTTGATAGTTAAAGGCATAGATGGGCAAGTAAGTAAGGGGGTTGCTAATCCAGGTCCCTGCTGCTGCAACGATTTTATTGCCACCAATGGCAGCGGCGATCGCAACCCCCAAAAAGGTCTGTAACCCAAACAGGGGATAGCTGCCCGCAAACACCCCTGCCGCCAGTCCCTTGGCAATGGCTTGGGGGTGGCTCTGTAGCCGAATAAAGCGGATATAAATGTATCGAACTAAACGGCGTAGATTAGGCCGTTTTTTACGTAGGGTCCGGTGTGATCTGTGGGCAGATCGAGATCCTTTTGGCATTGGGTAGTCAGAATGGCCAGGTTGAGCTGCCACGGTTGGTTTCTGTATAAGTCGACAGGGCGCGGATAAAGCATGGGAGCCGACTGGTACAGTCAGGCCAATAGTATTAATTATGACAACAGCGCTGACGTTCGGTATTTCTAATGGACCTGCTTGTTAGTCGGCATATTGGCAGTATCCGGCCTGGTGATCAGTCGACAGCGTGGGGAGGGAGTAACGTGCCACGGAAGAAAGATACGATTGCGCAGAGAGAAACCATTGCTGCGATCGCAACTGCGATTGTGCCACAGCAAGGTAGTGTCGGCATTGTTCGTTTGTCAGGAGGAACAGCGGTAGCCGTTGCCCAGACGTTGTTTCATGCACCTGGAGGTCAATCCTGGGAAAGTCATCGTATTCTTTACGGCCATGTGCTCCACCCCGATACCCAGCAGCTCGTGGACGAAGCACTGCTGCTGTTGATGTGCTCCCCTCGCTCCTATACCCGTGAAGACGTAGTGGAGCTGCACTGCCATGGTGGCATCATGGCAGTGCAGCAGGTACTGCAGCTATGTGTTGCCCAGGGGGCACGCCTGGCTGAACCCGGCGAATTTACCCTGAGGGCCTTTCTGAATGGTCGCTTGGATTTGACCCAGGCCGAAGGGATTGCCGACTTGGTTGGAGCCCAGTCACCCCAGGCCGCTCAGGCCGCCCTAGCCGGGATCCGAGGCAAGCTGACAGATGTGATTCGCCATTGCCGCAGTCGCTGTTTGGATGTACTAGCGGAAGTAGAAGCGCGGATTGATTTTGCGGACGATTTGCCACCGCTGGATGAGGAGAGTGTGCGGGAGCAGCTGGAGACGTTGCTGAGCGAGGTTGCCCAAATTTTAGCGACGGCCCACCAGGGCGAGCTGCTACGCACCGGGCTCAAGGTGGCGATTGTGGGGCAGCCCAATGTGGGCAAGTCCAGCTTACTTAATGCCTGGAGCCGTTGCGATCGCGCCATTGTCACGGCCCTGCCTGGCACTACCCGTGACGTGGTGGAATCCCAGCTGGTGGTGGGCGGTATCCCGGTCCAGGTTCTAGATACCGCTGGTATTCGAGAGTCCACCGACCAGGTTGAACAGCTGGGTATCGAACGGTCTCAAACGGCGGCCCAAAGTGCGGATGTGGTCCTCCTAACTGTGGATGGTACCGTCGGCTGGACTGATACTGAAGCCACGTTGTACCGGGCCATCAAACATAAGCCCCATATTCTAGTCGTCAATAAAGTGGACCTAGGCCCGCCGCTGCGTTTGCCGGTGACGGATGTGCCGCTTGTGCAGACCGCTGCGGCAGCGGGGCAAGGGATTGATGCATTAGAAAACGCCATTCTAGAAATTGTGCAAGCGGGCCAGGTGAACGCTGCAAATCTGGATTTAGCCATCAATCAACGGCAGGCGGCTGCGCTGACCCGTACCCATAGCTCGTTGCAGCAAGTACAGACGACGATGGAGGCTTCACTACCGTTAGACTTTTGGACAATTGACTTACGGGATGCGATTCGGGCGTTGGGAGAAGTCACGGGGGAAGAGATGACCGAGTCGATGCTGGATGAAATTTTTAGTCGGTTTTGTATTGGGAAATAGTGGGCGATGGGGCTGACTGCGATCCAAACGGTGTTTGTAACTCTGGCAAGTGAACAACTGCAGGACTTAGTCATGTTTTATCAGGGATTGCTGGGGCAAGAGCCTCTGATGTATCGACCTGGGCGCTATGGGGAGTTTATACTGCCGGGTCTGAGGCTAGCGCTGTTTAAACCCAGCGATGGGGCAGAATTTGTCGGGGCGGCGGGGCGGATGAGTCTGTGTATTGAAGTGGAGGATCTGGTGAGTGCGATCGCAACCCTAAAACAGCTAGGTTATCCACCGCCTGGGGATATTATTCACGCCAGCCATGGCCAAGAAATCTACGCCTATGATCCCGATGGTAACCGCCTGATTTTGCACCAATCGTCGTAGGGGTGTTCTACAGAACGTACATTACGACGACGCCCCGTCTACTCCATCTGACTAATGCGCTTGAGCTTGAGCAAGTCGGTCATCTTGCGTAATTTTTTGACCGTGTGATCATAATGAGCATGATCTTTGACATCAATCCCCAGATCAATTTCAGCAATCTGATCGGGGAATGTAGTGACTGTCGCCCGATGGACATTGATCTTGAGGTCGGATAAATGACTCAATATGTCTTTGAGCACGCCCACTCGGTCAATCACCTCTAGCTTAAGCATGACCGGATAGGTTTGAGCCCGACCGGTCGAGACTTCCGCTGAGTTCCAACGCACTGGAATCAGGCGATCCCCAGGGATGGAGGCTACATTAGGACATCCCTGACGATGGATGGCAATGCCACGGGCACCCATGGACACCACCCCCAGAATGGACTCACCCGGCAGCGGATTACAGCAACCGGCAATGTGGTGCAGCAGCCCTTCTACACCAATGATGGAACTCCCGGACTCATTTCCCGTATCTCCGCCCCAGCGGGTACGTACGATGGCACCGTCATTAATTTGTTCGACTAAGGCATCATCGTCTATGGGGGTGACGGGCTGTAGCTCCTTGGTCGCTTCCTGCAGACGATTGACGACCGAATTTAGCGTAATCTCCCCATAGCCCAAAGCCGCTAGCATATCCTCAACACAGGGATAGTTGCTGCGTTGGGCGGCGGCTTGGGCAGGGGCTGATTTGAGCAGTGAATCGAGTCCGTTTCGGCCCATCACTTTTTCCAACATGGCATGGCCTCGAGCCATATTTTCATCGTGGTGAGACTGCTTGTACCAATGGCGAATACGACTGCGAGCACCCGCAGACACAACAAAATTTAGCCAATCCAGGCTCGGATGATTGTTTTTATTGGTCAGAATCTCAACAATGTCACCGTTCTTCAGCTGAGTATCAAGGGTGACCATGCGCTCATTGACCTTAGCGCCAGCACAGTGATGTCCTACCTCGGTATGGATGCGATAGGCAAAATCTACAGGTGTTGCCCCCTGACTTAAGGCAAATACGTCTCCCCTAGGGCTAAACACATAGACCTCTTCATCAAAGAGGTTGTCCTTAACATCGCTTAGGTACTCTTGGGCATCTTTGAGCTCGCTTTGCCATTCCAATAACTGGCGTAGCCAGGTAAACTTCTCATCTTCGGCATTGACCTTGGTGTTACTGTTGCCGGTTTCCTTATATTTCCAGTGGGCAGCGATACCATATTCTGCAACCCGATGCATCTCCATAGTCCGGATCTGCACCTCGAAGGGGCGACCTTGCTCACCAATCACAGCTGTGTGGAGAGACTGATAGCGGTTGGCCTTAGGCAGACCAATATAGTCCTTAAAACGTCCTGGAATCGGCTTAAATTGGTCATGGACCACCGCCAGTGCCCGATAGCAGTCTACTTTAGACCCCACAATCAGCCGCACAGCTGCAATGTCATAAATCTGATGAAAATCTTTCTGCTGACGCTGCATCTTGCGATAGATGCTGTAGAGATGTTTAGGTCGACTGCTAATTTCAACACAGTTGATCCCGTCATTTTCAAGTTGGGTTTTTAATAACTCGCCAACGTTTTTGAGCCGGTCCTCTCGATCGGTACGTTTCTCAGAAATTAAGCTTTTGATTGTTTGATAGGAAGCCTTTTCAAGATATTTGAAGGAAAGGTCTTCCAGCTCCCACTTGATCCGACCGATCCCCAGGCGGTTGGCGAGGGGAGCAAAAATTTCGATCGTTTCCCGTGCCTTTTGTACCTGCTTTTCAGGGGGCATATGCTGCAGCGTTCGCATATTGTGGAGACGGTCCGCCAGTTTAACCACAATGACTCGAATATCTTGAGCCATGGCTAGAAACATGCGGCGAAAGTTTTCAGCCTGGCGTTCTGTCTTGCTGTTGAACCGAAACTTGGAGAGTTTTGTCACCCCCTCCACCATCTGACGGACTTCTGCACCAAAATGCGCTTCAATTTCATCGGCTGTAACATCCGTATCTTCTACAACATCGTGTAAAAAGCCCGCCGCAATCATGGCACTGTCTCCCCCTAGACCGCGCAAAATATTGGCAACCGCTACTGGATGGGCAATATAAGGTTCACCGGAGGCGCGCATTTGCCCCTTGTGCAGCTGATAGGCAAACTCAAACGCGCGGCAAACAAGCTGATTGTTATCTTTCGGAAGCTCAATTGGGACTGTCCCGTCTGTGTCTTCATCAAGCGGGTGGCTGTGTTCCAGGATGCAAGACCTGAGCCAGGTAGGTAAGGTACAGTCGTTGGGAAGAACAGGTGCTGCTGAGGTCATGGTATGGAGGGGGGAGGATAAAAACTGAAAAGCTAAAAGTTACTCCGAGGCCACTGGAACCGCTTAGATGCTAATATTTGCTGCTTCTTGGGCAAAAAATACAGAAATTGCAGAACGTGGGCATCTCACTTGAGAGTGAGATCCGTAACCATTTGTCTTGTGTAAGAAATTATTGATTGTTGGGACAAAACACGCTAATTCCTTAAGACTTATTTTGCCCAGGATGCTTGGCCGCTGGCTCTTAAATTGCGAGTATAAATTCTTACAATTTTATCGCCTGATGTTAGGTATGCCAATGGTTGTCAACAGGTGATTTGACTCAACCCTATGGCTGAGTAATCGTAATTTTTCAGCCTAGTTGCCCCTTGATATCCGGGGTGTCTTTTTATAGATTAAGAGCCTTTTTGCAGACCAGATAAGACTCCCGTATGTATCAGGCTGTAGATAAAGAAATTAACTGGAGTCGGTTTATTAAAGTTCTACATTTATTATTAAATCATGACATTTTTTAGCCCAATTGATGAGCTTGAGTGCTACGGAGAATACCTGAGCCAACTACGGGCAGCTGTGGGGCAAGATGAGGATCAACGTGAGGGGCAAGCAGAAATGGCTCAGCGGGCCCATGCCCTCCAGGCGTTTTATCAGCAAACTCTGTGGGGGCTTTTGACCCAGACTGAGTTATCTCAGCCCCAGTGGCGTTCAGCTACAACTGAAATTCATCGTCATATGCGGCTCTTGGGCGTGGAGGTGAGCTTTGCTCGCTCGGCTCGTCAAGGCCCCCTGCGGCAACAACGCTTGGAGCAAATTGAGCAGCGTTTAGAGCAGCTCCAGGGCTTTACTAACGTACTGATAGCGTTAGTAAAGCCACTGGCTGCAAGTCCTAGGGCTTCTGACGTGCAACTTTGATTTTTCCTGCTTGAGTTTTCCCATGGGAAAAACTACAGTTCTGCATGGAGATGATGCCATGCAACCCCGTATCATTGATGTGCACTTTATTCCCTGAGGGCGATGCTCTGTCCGAAACATCCGCAGGAATCGCTGCTAGCCAGTCAGTTAGTAGATGGGCTAAAGACTCACAGCTGTCCTAGCTGTAGTGGTGACTGGGTAAGGGCAGAGGCCTATCAAGCATGGCAGTCCGATCGCCTAGATCCGAAGCTACAAATTGATAGTTTGATTGTGCCGATTAACCAGCAGATTGACTACCAGCCATCTCGGTACGATAACCGGGCGGGTCTGTGCCCTGACTGTGGGTTTTATCTAGTGCGGGGACGCATTAATCTGCACCAGCTGTCATTTTTTATTGAGCGCTGCCCAACCTGTAAAGGCATGTGGTTGGACGATGGCGAGTGGGAAGTATTGACGGAGCTGGGTCTGAGTGTCTATATTCCTGTCTTGTTTACGGATGAGTGGCAGAACTATGTACGCATGGCTGAGGCTGAATTTCGTGAGCGGACAGCAACAGCAGAGAAACTTGGTCTAGAGATTGCCGAAAAAGTGTTTGAGTTGGCCAAACTTTTGGAAGAGCACCCGAATGGAGATTTTGGGGTGGCATATTTAATGCGACGGTTTGAGAAATAAAGTAGCCTGCCCTCAGTTTTTAATGGTTAATTGTAGTCTTCGTCGCATTTTATGACTTCTCCGCTGCTGCTGCTCGATGGTTTTTGTGTAGCTTATCCACGTCAGTCGGTCTGGGCAGTTGAGCAGGTGTCTCTATCACTGCAACCTGGGGAAATGCTGGGATTAGTGGGCGAGTCGGGCTGTGGTAAGTCTACGTTAGGGCGCGCGGCCCTTCGGTTGTTGCCGGGAGGGAGCCGCACCCAGGGTCAGTCCCTGTTTGAAGGCCGTGATGTATTTGGGTTTTCACCCCAGGAGATGCGGCGCTTTCGGGGAGAAGCGGTGTCACTGGTGTTTCAGGATCCAATGACCCGGCTCAATCCGCTGATGACCATTGGCAATCACTGTGTGGAGACCCTGCAGGCCCATCGGACTGACTTGTCAAAACAGGCGGCTAAGGAGATTGCGATCGCAACCCTCGCATCGGTCAATATCCCGGCTACTCGCTGGGAGCAGTATCCCCATGAGTTTAGCGGCGGCATGCGTCAGCGGGTGGCCATTGCCCTAGCGCTGTTGCTCAACCCCAAGCTGATTGTGGCGGATGAACCGACCACCAGTCTGGATGTGACTGTCTCAGCTCAAATTTTAGATCTGCTAACCCAGCTGTGTCGTGAGCGGGGCATGGCGCTGATTTTGATTTCCCACGATCTGGCCCTGGTGGGGGAGTATTGCGATCGCATCGCTGTCATGTACCAGAGCAAGCTGGTGGAATTGGGACCCACCCAGCAGGTGCTCTATCAGCCCCAGGCAGATTACACCCAATCCCTATTGCAAGCGGCCCACCAGCTGCAAAACTACGAAGCTGCAGAGATGAGCCAGGCCGAAGACACCGCTGCCCCGCTACTGCGGGTGCAAGATTTAGTCAAGCACTACACCATTGAGCAAAATCTGCTCTCAAAGCTCTTTAATCGCACACCACCGGAGACGATTAAGGCCGTAGATGGTATTTCTGTGGAGCTACATCCCGGCGAAGTCCTGGGTCTGGTGGGGGAATCGGGCTGTGGTAAGAGTACGTTTTCCCGAACACTGATGCAGATCATTCCCCCCACATCGGGTCGTGTGGAGTTTATGGGGCAAAATTTGGTGGGGATGTCGCGGTCTGAGCTGCAGGCCCAGCGTCGTAATTTTCAAATGATTTTTCAGGATCCCCATGCCTGTCTCAATCCGATGATGACCGTGGGGCGGGGCATTGCCGATCCGCTGATTATCCATGGGTTGGCCAGTGTTACTGAGGCTAAGCAGCAGGTTCATGCCATGCTGCAGCGGGTGGGACTGACGCCGACAGACGACTATTACCAACGCTACCCCAGCGATTTATCCGGGGGGCAGCAGCAGCGGGTGGCCATTGCTCGGGCGCTGATCACTCAGCCCAAACTGGTGATCTGTGATGAGCCCGTGAGTATGTTGGATGCGAGTGTCCAAGCCCAGGTACTAGAGCTAATGCTAGAGCTCAAAGATGAGCTAGAGCTGACCTATCTATTTATCACCCACGATCTGTGGGTAGCTCGGTATCTGTGCGATCGCATTGCCGTTATGCAAGCGGGCAAAATTGTTGAACTAGGCCCCACAGAACAGCTGTTTAAAACACCGCAGCATCCCTATACCCAAACTCTGCTATCAGCAGCCCCACTACTAGCTCCATAATGGCCATTCCCAATACCTTTAAAAACAATCAAAAGGCCGATCTGTTTAGATCGGCCTTTTGATTAGGCTCAGCTAGATAGGTGACCGAGTAGATTACTCAACGATAATTTTGCCGACCATGCCAGCGCCTCGGTGTGGCGCACAGAAGTAGCTATACTCACCGGGCTCAGCAAATGTGGAGGAGTAGGACTCCCCAGGAGAGAAAGTGAGCTGTTCTTGGGATAAGTTATCGGCAACCTCTTTGCCGCCGGGAACTGAAGCGGCATCAAAGATAACGTTGTGGGGGGCCATTTTATTGTTCACCCAAGTGACGGTATCGCCAGCCTTAATGGTGACAGTTGCAGGCTCAAACTGAAGTAGCCCTGCGTCGGATCCCATTTTGACTTGATGATCTGCCGCATAGGCAGGGGCTGCATTAAAAACAGTGCCTGCAAAAACCAGAGCAGCTGTCACTAACAGCGCCCCCATAGTTCGCAGAACTCGATTGATAAGGGTCATGATAGTTTTCTCAAGGTTGAATTTAGAGGGCATTGGGCATAACGACCTCTGCATAATCATTTTAGAATGTCGGCTGTCTTCGTACAGCGTTACATTTGTTCATATTTGACCAAGCGTCACTTGACAGCATTTTGAAAAACTAGGGAGGATATTCTTTGGTCAAAATCTAACGTGTTTGGCCAAAATGTTTTGCAATTCAGACTGTGAATTTTGAGAGGATTATCCGAATGAAGTCTATTTTGGCCGCTGTAGTGGCATTCGTGGCAAGTACCGTATTTTTAATGGCTCCCCCTGCTATGGCAGCGGATGCAGCTGCTGGCACTCAGGTGTTTGCTTCCAACTGTGCTGCTTGCCACATTGGCGGTGGCAATGCCGTTAACCCTGCTAAAACTCTTAAGCAGGCCGATTTGGCTGCTAATGGGAAAGATACTGCTGAGGCCATTATTACCCAAGTTACCAATGGTAACGGTGCTATGCCTGCTTTTGGCGGTCGCTTGACTCCTGAGCAAATTGAGAACGTTGCTGCCTATGTACTTTCTCAAGCTGATAAGGGTTGGTAATGAGTGGCGATGCTCAAAGCGAGCGTTGCATTGAGCCTTGTACTGAGTCTTGTACTAAGCGAGTGTTGGTCTTGACCTAGGCTATCCGTTGAGATTCAACCTATAAAGCCTGCTTTTGGGGGTGTTCCCCCCCTGGAAGCAGGTTTTTGTATTGGGTAATGTAGTGCTGGGATCAAAAAAATCCTAAAAAAGCCAGATGCAAGTATCGCAAATGTGTGTAAAAAATAATACTTGTCCAATTAAGTGTTGGTTGTAGTAATACTTGATTCAGGCTAACTGTAGTTTTTGATGCTGATTTGTGAGGCGGTATGGTGCTTGCTCTGCATTTTAAGGTGGCAATTTGTTTTCCTGCGATCGCAGGCGGTACAACCCAGTGAATGCTCGGGTGAGGGTAGGAGGTCTGGCCGCTCTGGTCAGACGCTCGGCAGCCGTAGTCTTTGCCCTGGGTTTAGGCGGTTGTCAGGTAGCCGCTCAGCTGCCCCAAGCGGGAGATGGGCGGTCACTGACCAGTTCCCGTTCGGTGATTGTTCAGCTCTTTGAATGGCGCTGGTCAGATGTTGCTCAGGAATGTGAGAGCTGGCTAGGGCCTCATGGGTATGGGGCTGTCCAGATTTCTCCACCCCATGAACATCGGGTAATTGATGAAGGCTCTACTCGATTTCCCTGGCAGCAGCGGTATCAACCGGTCAGCTACCAGCTATCTAGTCGCAGTGGCAGTCGATCTGAGCTGGCCGATATGGTGAGTCGCTGTCACCGGGCTGGGGTAAAAATCTACGCTGATATCGTGATCAACCATATGGCCAGTGCCGGGGCCGGTAAGGGTAGCGGCGGCAGTCATTTTGATACGGCTAAGTTTGCCTATGACGGTGTGCCGTACACTCAATCTGACTTTCATCCTCCCTGTGCCATTGAACCTAAGGACTATGTTGAAGAACCCTGGCGAGTGCAGAACTGTCAGCTGTCGGGGCAGCAAGATTTAGATACGGGCAGTGACAAGGTGCAGGCTGCGATCGCAGCGGCCATGAACGAACTCTTAGAGTTGGGAGTAGCCGGTTTCCGCATCGATGCGGCGCAGCATATTCCACCTGAGCATTTAGCTAGGATTTTGCGCAGTTTGCATCCCCTGAACACCGAATTCCATACCAACGGGGGGCGTCCATTTGTTTATCAAGAGGTCCCTGACAAAGGCGCTGAGGCAATTAAAGCCAAGAATTACTTTAGTAACGGTGCGGTGACCGAATTTCGCTACGGGCGTCACCTGGGGGAGCAAGTCCGCCATGGTCAGTTAAAAAACCTAATGCTGTTTGGCGAAGCCTGGGGGCTGATGCCCAGCCATAAAGCTGTGGTGTTCACGGATAATCCAAAGACCCAGCGCAGTGGCGATCGCAACATCACCACATTCTACGCGCCTGCCGATGAGGGAGCGAGCTACCGATTAGCCAACGTATTTATGTTGGCTTGGCCCTATGGCATGCCAAAGGTTATGTCCAGCTATGACTGGCCACGGGAGCAAGGACCTTTGGTGGGGCCTCCCGCCGATGACCAGGGGCAGACGTTGCCTGTCAGCTGTGACGATGGTTGGGTCTGTGAACATCGCTGGTCTGACATTGCCAATATGGTTGAATTTCGCAATGTCACCCAGGGGGCAATCTCGGTCAACCACTGGTGGGACAACGGCAATAATCAAATCGCCTTTGCTCGAGGGGAGCGAGGTTTTGTTGTTATCAATAATGAAGACACGGTCCTGAGCGAAACCTTAATGACAGGGCTGCCAGCCGGGATATATTGCAATGTGCTAGCAGAATCATCGGTGGCTGACGTTGCCGATAATTCTGCTGCTGAAAGCACGATGGTCAGCTGTGAAAATGAAGCAATTGAGATCGATCCGCTGGGCAATGCCTACATTGAGGTGTCTCCGTATCGCGCGTTAGCTCTGCATATTGGAGCACGAATCTAAGCAATCCCCAGAGTGTCTAATTGACATCGACTTCACACGACTACTTGGATTTCACGCGAATAGGTTCCAATTCGTATTCTGGAAGTTTGCGACTACCCGCGATGAGGGCCGCTGCCGCCGTCATTCCCATCAATGCATAGGCTGTGTGAGCTGGCGTAGGCTTCACCAGTTCAACGCTGCCGTTGTCTACGACTGTCTCCCCTTCACTGAGGGAACTTTCGAGGGTAGCCGCATGGGCAGGGGCCATAACGAGTACTGGGGCAATGGCCGCACCCATCAGTCCATACATTAGAGATTTCATATTGCAGCTTTAAAGGGGGATTAGACGTCGTATATGACACATCTACGCCGATGCCAGGCACAGAACAGTAACTTTTTGGCGAGTGCTCTTGGCAAGTGCTCTTGGCGAGTGCTCTTGGCGAGTGCTCTAAATGCTAGGACGGCATGATGACTATAAAGTTCACTGTCTAGAACTAGAAGCTCTCAAATTTCCGTCCAGCTAGGCCCAGAAAGCGTTGAAAACCCGACCGCTAGTGTACGGTTTTCAATCAGGTTTTTTCTCTAGCTGCGTTGATAGGCTAAGGACACATCTGTAAGGAATCTAAGGCCATGCCGGTAAACAAAGATCCACGCCCGCCTCGCTCTCGTCAAATCAGCAATCTACTCTTTTTATTAGGAGCAGTGCTACTGGTAGTAAACATTTTTCTACCGATTCAGCAACGTCCACCCCGTGCCCCCTACAGCATGTTTATCCATCAGGTGCAGGAGCATGAAGTGGTGAAAGCCTCGGTGGGACAAAACGAAATCCGCTATCAGATCAAAAATGAGCTGGGCGAACCGGGTGTGGTTTACTCCACCACCCCCATTTTTGACCTCAAGCTGCCGGATCTTTTAGAGGCCAATGGCGTGGAGTTTGCGGCTACACCGCCACCTCAAAACCAGTGGATTGGTAGCTTGCTGAGCTGGGTGATTCCACCTTTAATCTTTGTCGCGATCTGGCGGTTTTTCCTGGCACGAGGCGGTGGTCCCCAGGGGGCTCTCTCCATTGGTAAAAGTAAGGCCAAAGTCTATGTGGAAGACGAAGATACCAAAATCACCTTTGAAGATGTGGCCGGTGTAGAAGAAGCCAAAACCGAACTGGTGGAAATTGTCGACTTTTTGAAAACTCCCAAGCGGTTTACCGACATTGGAGCCAAAATTCCTAAAGGCGTGTTGCTCGTCGGTCCTCCTGGCACAGGAAAAACCCTCCTGGCTAAGGCCGTGGCTGGTGAAGCAGGCGTCCCCTTCTTTAGTATTTCTGGCTCGGAATTTATTGAAATGTTTGTGGGTGTGGGCTCCTCACGGGTGCGTGATCTGTTCGAGCAGGCGCAAAAACAGGCTCCCTGCATCATCTTTATTGACGAGCTGGATGCCATTGGTAAATCCCGCGCCTCCGGTGGTTTCTATGGTGGTAATGACGAACGGGAGCAAACCTTAAACCAGTTGCTAACTGAAATGGATGGCTTTGGTGCCGGAGACAATACCATTATTGTGCTGGCGGCTACTAACCGGCCTGAAACCCTTGACCAAGCTCTACTACGTCCCGGTCGATTTGACCGTCAGGGATTGTTTTATCTTCCGGACCCTC
>NZ_JADEXP010000608.1 GCF_015207065.1 Leptolyngbya cf. ectocarpi LEGE 11479
CGACGCCTTGCAAAAGTAAATCAATTCAGTACTAACTAATATCAAAATTCTAGTTTTACGATATAGATTTTGATGATCTTTGATATTACCCTTGAAGGTACTATTTAAAGATATATAAAAATGTTAATCGTAAACTACATATCATATGCATTCCTATACATTCATGAAAGTAGCCTAACGATATGAGCTGAACCGCAACACTGTTCTAAACAGACGCCGTTCGATTAGAACAGTGTTGCCGGTTCCAGCGATTTGTTCTTCCGCAGTTCCGAGATTTTATTGCATACTACCAACCGTTTGTACTACTGTGAAGGAACTCTTTATTTAGAGGGAAAGTTTCTACCTATCTACCCTGTATAGCGTATTAGGTGGAAATAGTTCTGTCTAAGATGCTCATATGGGTGATTGGGCGGAAATACGTCAGCCTAATCTACCAATATGGGTGATTAGGTGGAAAGCTTCAGTATAACTGTCTCTCCTATAGTCAGACTAATGCTACTTAGGATTTGTTCATCATTCGGTCCTCTACCTTTAGTCCAGACCACTGTCTGGGCCGCGCCCTAGAAGAGTGCTTGGTAGTGACGCTATTCGGTTTAAGCATTATTTCTATTGAACTGAAGAAACCTACGTGCAGTGGATTGGTGCGATATCCTTTTTTCATAACAAACGCTATCCTGCGGACATGGCCGTGTGAAGTCCATGAGATTCGTAACCAACCGCAACATTTTTGGCTTGACGTTTCAAATGACTTAGCGGTACCTTAGTTCTCACGCCCTTCTGGGCATGACCACAAAGCTCAATATTTAGCACTGGCGGCAGGTGCTGGACACACCGCACCGCCAGCTAACCCTAGACTGGTCGAAGCAGTCCGAGGCTTGGGATACTTTATCCTATTGCTGCCCCGGTTTGCATCACATAACTGGGGCAGCTGAATCTTGAGCTTTGGTTTCTTACCGAGCCGCCAGGCTGTAGTCTTTTCGACTGCAGCTTTCAAACGCGGCAACGGTTTAACCACACTTGGAGACCAAAGCTTATGTTTCTCGATATCACCCAGGGCGCAGTTGCGTCCACTGCTGGCACCGAACCGCTGCCCGACCACCAATACGAAACGGTGCGTCACCTGATATTTGGCAGCCTTACCGCCGTGCGGCTGACCATTCAAGACCTGCATAGAAAGCACTATGCCGAACCTAACGACTGGAGTAAACCCATCTCCACCGGGCGTGCCAATGAAGTGATGGCCATTTTGACCAAACGGGTGGCGCTTAAGGAATAGGCGTAGGAAGGGGGCGATCTCAGGAACCATCCATTCTGTCTCAAACAATGCGGCTCTTTTCCAAATCTGTACCATTCTCTGTCTAAACAACAGAATCTTTTTTTAGGCAGAGAATTTTCTCGCGCTTACTTGATTAACGTATTGTTAAAAGACCTTTAAATAGCGCTGATTTTCCCAGTCCGATACATGACAGTGATACTTTTCTCATTCCTAGGGCTGCCGTATATACACAAGTCGGAGAGTAAGCTCAAAGCTTCGAGCCCTCATCCCCCAACCCCTTCTCCCTGGGAGAGAAGGGGAGCTAGACTCAAGGTCCTTCTCCCTGGGGGAGAAGGATTTAGGATGAGGGGTAATGCAGGAGTTAGAGCCACTTTCCAGTTCAATCTTCTAGATGTGTATACAC
>NZ_JADEXP010000056.1 GCF_015207065.1 Leptolyngbya cf. ectocarpi LEGE 11479
CTCTTGGTCGATTGTCTTAACAGCGATTGCTATGTCACCAAACCCACCCGTCAAGAGATTGAAGATACTTTGCTGTTGCCTATGAGCGAGATTGAAAAACGACAAAAATAGGATAAGCGTCTCCTGAGCGGAGTCGAAGGAGATAGTGTTGGCTTCGACTCCGCTCAGCCAACGTGAGCTATGGGGCGCCTGCACGTTTCTTCTTGATTATTCTTCTGTGCCAAGAAGCCGAACTCAATTGGTCTAGTCACTGACCTGAACCCCACTTAAATCTGCCATAAAATCCATCCCAAAGTTCCCCTAGAAGCAATCAGCAGATTCTTCCACCCCACTTATCCACTTCTCAGCGCCTCCTCAAACTTCTGCTGAGCAAACTCGCTATTGTTCTGCGTAGAAGCACTGACGTGTTTTCTAAAACCTAAATCCGAAAGGAGTAACCCGTGAAAAAATTCCTACTCAATGGATTAGCAGCCCTGGCGATGACATCCACTTTAGCTGTAGCAGCAGTTCCCGCTGCTCAGGCAACATTTACAGCCGCAACCGTATCCGAGGCAGGCATCCTCCGTGGTGGCCAAGACCACTACTTCGAAGTCTCCGTTGAGGGAGATTCGCTGCAGCGCGTTCGCGTCCAGTGCATCACCTTCCACGAACTTGATGGTCTCGAAATCTTTGTCGGCGACAAAGCCGTTGAACCCTCTGTCAACTATGGCTTCGAAGAATTTACCCTGACCTTTGCAGAACCTGTCCCCACCGACGAAACCATCCGGATCGTCATGAAAAACTCTCGCGTACGCGGCACCATCAACGCCGGTATCGACGTACCCTACCGAGTTTATGGCACCTATCCCAACCTGGGTGCTGAAGTTCCCCTCGGTACAGCCGTTATCCGCACCCCCGGTGGCGGTAGCCGATAGGTAAAAGACAACCCGCTCAGATTAACGATTCTGGGCGGGTTGATGGCCAATGATTTAACCAAGTTCTACACGATTTCGCCCTCTTGATTTAGCGAGATAGAGGGCTTTATCCGCTTGTTTTAGCGTAGTCTCAAGTGTTTCATTTGGCTGTATGGCAGCAATGCCAATGCTAACTGTTACCTGAAGCCCCTCGACGATCTGGAGATGTTGGATTTGCGATCGCACCCCCTCAGCCACAGCCTGAGCAATATCCAAACTCGTATCACTCAGCAACATAACAAACTCCTCCCCACCAAACCGTCCCACTAAACTATGCTCCCGTAACACCGCCGTACAGGCTTGGGCAACCGATTGAATCACCAAGTCTCCCCTTGCATGACCAAACTGATCGTTGATCTGTTTGAAATGATCAATATCCAGCATCAAAATTACCACCTGCCAGCCTTTACACATAGCCAAGGACAGCGTTTTATTCGCCTGCTCTAAAAATGCCCGGCGATTGTACACCCCCGTCAGCGAATCGGTACTGGCTAGACGGCGCAGAGCACTCTCTCGCTCAATCTGATCGGAAATGTCACTAAATGAAAACAACACACAGGCTTGGCCATCATAGGTCATCTCTAAACCAGAAATCAGTGACCAAAAGGTCGTAGCACCATCCACCTTAGAAAGACAGGCTTCAAAACCGTTAACCCGCTTTTGATCATTGACCTGTTGCAAAAACATATCCCGTGTAGTCAAATCATGCCAAAAGTCAGGCTCTCGATAGCGCCCAGTTTCGGGTAGCGTAAATCCAAATAGCTCAGCAGAGCGTTCATTTAGAAACTGGATGATACCTGAATCGGGCTCGCTAATCACAACCGGAAAAGCAGGCGAATTGAGAATAGTCAGCAAACGCTCCTGGCTAGTATTGAGCGCTATCTGAATCCGGTGCATTTTCGCCAAAACCTGGTTGTAATGATTGGCAATGGGAGCCACATCAGTACCAAACTCAACCGCTACCGGCTGGGTAAAATCTCCGCGCAGTGAATGATTATTCATGCTGGTAATCAGCTCTTGGGTAGCTGTACTGGCCCCATGCTCAGAAATATTCAAGCCAATATATTCTTTGTCCGATGTCACCCGCAGCGGTGATAACCGATTTACCAGCATGAGCAGCCCGTAGCTCATGGTAAATGCATAGAGCCCAACAACAGTAACCCCCAAGCTTTGCAGCCCTAGCCGTTGCCAGAAACCATAGCCCGGTGCCCACAGATGAGGATCCCCAAATAGGGCGACAGCCAGGGTGCCCCAGATACCACACACCAGATGAGCAGGAACAACACCCACCGCATCATCAATGTACCGCCGACTCAGCCAACCCGCAGAGAGCGTACACAACAATCCACCCACCCCACCAGCACACACGGCCCCCAGGGGCAACAGAATATCACACCCAGCCGTAATAGAGACTAAACCACCCACCACCCCATTCATAATCAATGGCACCCTGGGACGTTTATGCAGAGCCCAAGTTGTTGCCAATGCAGTCAGCCCCCCGGCAGCCCCACCCTGGGCCGTATTGACCAAAATCTTAGGCACCTGATCGCTAAAGCCTAACGTACTGCCACCACTAAAGCCAAACCAACCAAACCACAGCAAAAATACCCCCAAAACAGCCGTTGGTAGATTATGGCCATCAATGGGACGGGGTTTGGGGCTAAAGCGCCCTAGCCGTGGTCCCAGGATTAAAATAGCCGCAAATGCCATCCAGCCCCCCACAGCATGCACCACCGTCGCCCCGGCAAAGTCATGAAACTGCAGCTGTCGTAACCAGCCCGAGGGGGTATCAAACCAAATGCCACCCCACACCCAATGTCCCACCACTGGATAGATCAGGGACGATAGAATCACAGCGGTAAAAAAGTATCCTAAAAAGCTCATCCGCTCAGCCACAGCACCAGACACAATGGTGGTGGCCGTACCGCAAAACGTCAGCTCAAATAGAAAAAAAGTGTAGTCGCCCGCTGACCAGCTAGCCGCGGTGGGTAACTGAGTGCCAATCAAGCCCCAGGCCGTCGCTCCAAACATCAGCTGAAAGCCGATCAGAGAAAAGAGCAAGGAAGCAATACAAAAGTCAACCAGGTTCTTAATGGCAACATTAATACTGTTTTTGGCGCGGACTAACCCACTTTCTAAACAGCAAAATCCTGCCTGCATGGTGCTAACCAGAATGGCACAGAGAATTACCCAGATAACATCAAGGGTAGAACCCATGGAAAATCTAGGTTATAGGTTAGTTAACGATATCTCCGTAGGCCATTTGCCAGAAGTCTTTTTCGAGGGCGGCTACGGTGAGAAAGGCTTTTTCGGCTGCAGCCTGGATAGTGTCGTCTACATCGTGTAGAGCACTGTCCGCCTGCTGAGCCAAAAGCTCTACATAGGTTGTAAACTCGGCATTGCCCCAGCGATCGGCAAATTCAGCATAGGGCTCGGGCATGGGGCTGTGCACCTGCCACCCCTGATTGTAGGCCAGCTCAATCGCCCAAAATCCGGTGGCCCTGACCGCATACGGCTGCTGAGCCAGGTCCGCCATAAATTGACAATAGGTCTCGCAAGTAGGCTGCAGCGGTTGCTCCAAACTTAGCTGCCGTTCGGTAGCCTTTGCCTGAAACCAGTTCAGTTCATCTTTGAGAAAGCCGGTGCCACCAAGGAGAAGATCGAGATGATCGACCGGAGCTGACTGGATCAAACTAGCGGCGAAGCGGGTGAACTCAACGACAAAGTGATAGTCCTGCACTAGCCAGGTATTGAACTGTTGCGGTTGGATAGTGCCCTGCTGACACTGGGCTAGAAATGGATGAACAGTGGCGGCTTGCCACTCGGTGGGGTATTGAGTGAGAAGTTGTTGGCAGGTGAGGGGCATAGGGGGAAGAGTTTTTAGATAAATCTAGCGGGCAAGATGCTGGTTGAGCCATTGCACAAGATCATTCATGACCTGATTGCGGTCCAGATCATTGTGAGGCTCGTGATAGCTACCAGGGTAGATCTTAAGGGTTTTATCTGACGTGATGCGCTCGAAGATTTCTTGACTGCCTTTGACGTCGTTAACTTGGTCGGCACTGCCGTGAACCAGCAAAATAGGCACCTGCAGCTGGTGAATATTTTGCCGGACATTTGCGATCGCAACCAAACATTCCGTCCCCCACCGCACCGTCGCCATCGAATGTGTGAGCGGATCATCCTGGGTCTGATTCACCACCGCCGGATCGCGGGACAGCGTTTCTGCCCCTGCCCCCACATCCATGGAAAACCGGGGCCAGATGCCCGATAGCACCCGTGCAATCGCAACCAAATAAGGCTTAGCAATCCCAGTGGGTCGAATCGGCGGTCCGCTGATGATAATCCCCGCCAGCCCTCGAGGTGACGCCAGCACAAAATCTAAAACAATTAGCCCACCCAAACTGTGACCCAGCACAAACAACGGCAGGCTGGGCTCATGGTGCCGTACCTGGGCCAGGAAAGCACTGACATTATCTCGATAATCCTGCCAGCGGTTGATGTGACCCCGCTGCCCTTCAGACCGACCGTGGCCCTGGTTGTCAAACCCAAACACCGCATAGCCCGCCTGGGTGAGGGCAGTGGTGACGGTGGAGTAGCGATCGCAATGCTCCCCAAACCCGTGCACCAACGCCACCACCGCCTTCGCCACACCGGGGGGATACCACGCCTGGTAAAACAGCGATAGCCCTTGGGCACCGCTAAACGTATTTTCTAGCCGAGGAACTTGGAACACAGTCATAACAGGGAATTAAGCGTGACAGCCACCGCCCAGCAGCAGTGTTTTATAGTGCCATAGACAACCTATAGGATTTCAACGGTGCCTTGCTGACCATCAATACGTACGCGCTGGCCCGTACGCAGTCGTTGAGTGACATCAGCCACATCCATCACTGCCGGAATCCCATATTCTCGAGCCACAATTGCTCCATGGGAAAGTTGCCCCCCTACCTCAGCAATCAAGCCTCCTAAGTTTGCCAGTAGCGGTGCCCAGCCCGCATCGGTGTACGGTACGACCAAAATAGTATTTTGGTTGATGGGCACAGTGGTGTCCAGTGTGGTAAGCACCTGAACTTCGCCTTCTAGAGTGCCTGGACTTGCCCCAATTCCTGTGAGCAATCGTCCAGTTTGCCGAGGTGTCCTAGGGGCGATGGACAACGCCAGCGGATCTTTGCCGTAGACCAAATAGGGCGGTGTCCAGTTTTGATCCGCCTGATATTGCTGACGGCGGGTGGTAATGCCGTCCGCCGGGCTGGTTTGCACATCGCGCGTCGCTAGCGCAGACGACATTCCCCAGGTTTTGATTTCAGGCCAGGTGAGAAAAAAGATATCCCCGGCCTGCTGCAGACTACTGTTGCCAATGTAGTGACGTTCTAAGGCTAGAAAACACGTTCTGAGTTCTGCCAGCAGTCGATTATAAACCTCAGCCACCTGGCCCTTGAGATCCAACCGAGTTTGGACCTGACGCTGTTTCCAGTCTGTTTTGGTGGAGCCGACGGAACCGTTGCTCGAACCATTAGTCGAGCCGTTGGTGGGGCCGTTAGGGACGGCCGCAGGCGACTGCCTCAAGAACGTAGCCAACAGGGTTCGGACCGGGGCTGGCTGCTCTCGCCAGGTCGGTACCGAGATATCGGTTGCCACTTCACTCAAATAGCCATAGGTGGCCAGAAATCCATCCAACTGGTCAAATAGCTGGTCGCTTTCGGGCAGCTGGGCTAGGGCCTCAAACAGGTCTTCATTATCCGTCGGGACGGTTTCCAACTGATCCAAGAGAAACGCCTGCCACCGGGCAATATCCTTGATCGCTTCAACGGCGGCAATCTCAGGATTAGTACGATAGTTGAGCTGGGCGCTATCCACCTTGAGTATCGCCTTACGCAGGGCAAAGCTGAGGGGACCGAGAATATTATAGAAAGTCGCTTTTTCTAATAGGGCTAAGATCGTTTCTATCTGTTGTTTTATATCCTCAGGAGAGAGGGTGTAGGGCGATCGCAGAGAGTCCAAACCTGGCTGAAAATGCTCTTGGTTATCTCGAGCAAAGCGTTTGGTTAAGTGCCATTCTCTTTTCGCTAGCTTCACTAGGCCTGGTACATTACGCAGAGTAGACACTATGGGCGGACGGCTAAACTTGGCCCCTCGGGTGAGAAACTCTAAACTCTCGGCGGGCAGTCCCATACGAAGGAAAATATCCCCCAGCAGAGTGGCATTAAAGTAGGCGTGGGCACGATGCAGCATCGCCGTTTGGGAGAAGTCTAACCCCACTGCCCGTTGGCCGAGAACGATGGTAAATAAATCTCCCCACACGCCGCAGGTCAGGGGTTGATTGATGGACCAGGTGAGGGGCCGAATCACACCGGGAATCACCTCAGCGGCTATTTTTCGCGTCCATAGGGGCACCAGCGTCGTGATTGGGCGGCTTTGCAACACCCAGATTTGTTCACCGTCGTAGGTCCATTCCACGTCTTGGGGGATATCGCCAAACCGGCATTCGAGGTGACGGGTGAGATAGGCAATTTGTTGGATGAGGCGGGATGGAATGGGGTAATCCCGTAGGGGCGTTCCATGAAACGCTCCCACATCCAATTCGCCCGATTCATTCGATTCGTCCGATACACCCGAATCTTCGCCATCGGATTCTATCGGCAAATCAACCGCATCGGACAATTGCCAATCGTCACCGGGATTCATATCCTCGGAGGTAATGGCCACATGGTATCGCCGGGGTGTGATTTGCCCCGACACAACCTGGCTGGCTGGCCCCGGCAGCGCTTCGATCACCACGTTATGACCACAGCGGGCAATGGGGTCGCGGCTAAAGGCCACCCCGGAAATTACACCCTGAATTTGCTGCTGCACCAGGACATTCATGGCGGCTTCGGACAAACCCTGATCCTGACGATATTTCGCAGCGCTGGGACGGTTATAGGCTTGGAAACAGGTTGCGATCGCGCCATTCAATCCCTCTTGGTCAACCACATCCGTCACCGACACATACTGCCCCGCTGCCGATGCCCCCAGACCGTCTTCGCCCACCGCTGAGGACCGGACCACCAGAGGCTGCTGCGGTGAGGGTTCGGCCAGCCCCAACAGCGCCGCCGGGTCATCTCCGGCCCGCAGGATATAGCCCATGGGCACCGGATAGCCCCACGCCTTGAGCTGTGACAGCGTAGCGGCCTTATTGCCCACCACCGCCGGGTCCAACACCTGATCTAATGCTTGCAAAGCCGACTCTCCTCGAAAAAAGCGAAATAGCCGCCGAGATTCTGTGCGCGTCCCCTGGGTGGGCAGCTCCAAATCATCCGGCAGCTTCTGATAAATCCAACCAATCAAACTCATTAAACAGGCTACCGCCACCAGTCGTGCGCCGTCGTTATGGATCATGCCGGTCAGCACCGGCAACAGCACCAGGGCAAAGAGGCGTCCTTGTTTGCGCTCTCGTAGCACCGTAAACGCAATCAAACTGAGCAGCCAGCCCAGCACCGCCACCAGCGGGTCATAGGCCAAAAAGCCCCAGCTAACGTTGGTGACCCCGGCCCCCCGGCTCAGCCAGTAGCGCCCCATCACCAGGGCCATCAGCGCCACCACCGGCCAAATCGGGTCTGTCGGGAAAAAGTGTCGGGCCAACAGCACGGCCCCAATTCCCTTAAAGGCTTCTAAAAATACACCACCCAAACCCACCGCCGTCCCACCGTGGTAGAACGCCGCCGACACACCCACATTACCCGTACCGATTTGCGCCAGTCGTTTGCCTGTGGCTAGCTGTACCCACCATCCCGTCAGCGGCAGACCGCCCAGCAGCGGACAAACCACAAAAATCAGTAGCGCACCCCACACCTGCGTCATGCTTACCTCGCTCAAAGGGTATCTTTATCTGAGCATTGATTAGTCCGTTTGATGGCAATCCTTAATTTCAGCCTCAGCAATGGATGACCGGACATCGACTCCGCTCAGTCCTCAAATTTTCTAGGCATCTCAAAATTTAGCGGGTTGAGCGGAGTCGAAACCCGCGACATCAGAGGCATTAACATCACTCCCAATAATCTTCACAAACTAGCCGATCCGCATCGCTGAGATCTCCGTGGGCCAGATAATCCGCCAGCCACTGACAGCCCTGCTGCATGAGTTCGGCCATGTTTAAATTCCAAAGACGCAGATGGCCGTCGGCCCCGGCTGAGACGAGACGCTCCCCGGTGCTGTCAAAGGAGGCTTGCCAGATAATGCCTCGGTGACCGGTGAGGGTATGGAGCAGCTGACCTGAGGTGTGCCAAAACTGAATGGTGCCGTCATCGCTGGCCGAGGCCACCACATTGCCCGCTAGACCAAAGGAAACGCTGCGAACCCAGTCGTGGTGACCTCGCAGGGTGTGAGCCAGGGTGCCCTGCTGCCAGAGACGAACGGTGTTGTCGCTACCGGCGGAAGCAATGGTCTGACTGTCGGGGGACACAGCCACGGCCCAAACACTGCCGGTATGGCCCTGAAAAATGGCTCCAGCCTGGCGGGAAAAGTCAATATCGCCAGTGGCAATACCGGCTAGGGACCACTGCCGCAGGGTGCCGTCTTCGCTGCCGGAAACCAGATGGCTGCCGTCGGGGCTAAAGGCCACGGTCCAGACGGTGCCTTCATGGCCGCGCAGCTGCCCCAGGGGGGTGCCATCGGTATGCCAGAGCCGAATGTTGCGATCGCTCCCCGCCGAGGCCAAATAGGTGCCATCGGGGCTAAATTTTACCGACCACACCGCATTGTGATGTCCCTGAAATGTGTGTAACAGCCGACCATCTGCAGTCCACAGCTTGACCGTTTGGTCGGCACTGGCCGAAGCCATCACCTGGCCATCAGGTCTGTAGTCAACGCTGTAGATGCTGCTGTCGTGGGCGTGAATTGTTTGTAACAGTCGCGGGGCTCCAGGGGTGGCAGACCATAGCCTGAGGGTTTGGTCTGCCCCGGCAGATACCAGCCGCGAACGGTTAGGCTGCCAGCACACATCCCACACAATGCCGTGGTGGCCGCTGAGTTTCGGTATCTCTGGCGTCTTTAGCTGCCAGAGCCGAATAGTATTATCATCGCTGGCCGAAATTAGCTGGGTGCCTTGGGGGCTAATATCCAGGCTGAGCACCGTGCTGCGGTGTCCTTTAAATGTGTCCAACAGTTTGCCCGTGAGATCCCACACATGAATGTTTTGGTCGTCGCTGGCTGACATTAAGCGCGTGCCATCGGGACTAAAACACAGTTCCCTCACCCAGTTCTGATGCCCGTCAAAATAGGCCACCAGCTCTCCCTCTAAGGTCCACAGTTTGATCAGATGATCGTCACCACCGGAGACAATGTATTGACCGTCGGGGCTAAACACCGCCTGCAGCACCCAGCCTGCATGGCTGCTCATCACCTGGAGGAGTTCACCGGCTGTATTCCACAGGCAAAGGGTACCGTCTTCTGCTGCAGACACCAGGTGCTGACCGTCGGCACTAAAGGCCACCGAGCGCACCCAGTCGAGATGACCTTCCAGGGTGTGTAACCATTGACCATCGTGGGTCCAGAGTCTGACCGTATGGTCCTTGCTAGCCGATGCCAGCAGCTTACTAGTGGGGCTAAAAGCCAGACTATTCACGGCCCCTGTGTGACCGCTGAGAATATGCACACACTGGCCAGATAAATTCCAGAGTCTGACCGTAAAGTCATCCCCCGCTGCCCCCATCAGCTGACTATCGTGACTAAAGGCCACATCTAAGACACTTCCCTGGTGTCCCGTGAATACCTGCAACAGCTTGCCGCGAGTATTCCACAATCTGACGATGCCATCATCACTGGACGAGGCCAGAAATTGGCCATTGGGGCTAAAGCAGACTGACAGCACCCAGTCTGCCCGTACACGGTTTTTTTCTCGCACCGTGTGCAATGCCTGCCACAGACGAAACAAAATTTGGTTTTCCAGGTAGGTTGAGATGGGGGTGAGCTGGCTTTGCTGGGCACCTTTAAGGGCCTCTAACAAGGCCCCTAAGCCATCGTGGGAGAGCAGTAGGGCTTGGGAAACGGAGGCCAGAGCCTGCATCTCTGCGGTTTCTGCCCGATAGCGTTCTTCGGTTGCTTGAGCCAGCGCCAGCGCTTGTTCTTGGAGGGCGGTGCGCAGCTGAGTTTGGGTTTGTTTGCGACGGCGGCGCTCTGCCTGGAGTACGGTCATTAATCCTGGCATATCCTGTTGTTTGACCAGGTCCGCCAGGTAGTCATGGGCCAGCTGATAGCGCACACTGCCCCCCACCTCTGGATTCTCAAAGAGCAGACCTGACGCTGCGAGAATTTTTAGAACAAGATTAAGCTGTTCGGGATCAACCAGGGTATCCAAGGATTCTAGAGACTCTTCTAGTTCGGCTCGGGTTTTAAGGGGCCGGGTGGTACTCTCATCACTCAGTAGATAGAGAATCGTACGGGCCAGGGCACCATTCTCAGGGCCACAGTCTCGCACCACCCGATTTAAGAAATTGCGAACCAAAACCTGAATCGGGTCGTCGCCCAGCTGTTCGTAGCGTCGCAGTGTTGTAATCTTCTCTCGCTGGAGTTCGGCCCCCACCACCTGCAGCTCAATGGGACGGACTTCGGCATCGTTTGCGGTTAAATCCTCGACAAGCGCCGTAATCAACGCTTCTTCTAGATAGAATTGGGCATTGTCTGTCAGCTGGCGGATAACAGCTTCGCATTCCTGTGGAGTAAAGTTGCCCAGGTAGTATCGAACGTCTTTACTGAGGATATCAATGTCGAGGTCAGCAAGACGTTCCCACTCTAGTAAATAATGGAGATAGTCATCTCTAAGGGCCAGAACAATCTTGAGATAGGGACTATTTAGACAGTCTCGCAAAAAAAGATAGAGGGAGCGTCGCTGCTGAGTACTAGGACTTTCAAAAAAGAATTCTTCAAACTGATCAAAGATAATAACAACTTGTTGATAGTAATCCTGGGCATGCTGACGCAGGTGAGCCAGTAAACTGTCTCCCGTAATTGGAAAGGAGACATTAAAATTAGGGGGAGCCGCTGGTTGGGAAAAGGTAACCTTCTGCAATGCTTGCAGAATCGCTATCTCCCAGGTGTGGTAACTGCGCACTAGCAAAGGTAGTGTGGTACGCCCTTCAGCGGTGGCCAATTTGAGGGCCGGAACCAGACCGCCGCTCAGAAGAGAGCTTTTGCCCACCCCCGACTCTCCATGGAGAATCACTAACGTATGCTGGGGCTGCATCAGACGGTTGACCAGATGCTCGATCGCTTGCTGACGATCCGAAGCCAACATTTCCACCGAGGAAACCTCATTGGTGGCCGCTGGTGAACGATGGGGCTGAATAGGACTAGAGCCGATGAACGCCCGCAGGCCCATCTGATTTTCTATTTTGCGTTGTTCTTGTTTGATGCCAAACGCTTCTAGATAGAGGCGTTTGGCAAAGTATAGATCCTGGAGAACACTTAGGATATCGCGATATAAATGAAAATTGTGGTTTGGATTGGTTTTTTGACGAGCATTTTCTAAGTCGTGGAGGGCATCGTCTAGCAGCGTATCGTCTCCTTGATGCAGTAGGGCTTGACCGCGAAGAAAGTAATAGCGACTCTGGTGGTAACGTAGCGCCAGTCTGACGGCCTGGGGAGAGACATAATCGGTTACCTCAAAGGTATCTGCAATGGTGGTTCCACCTGATTGGGTGCTACGGACGGCCTGGGCTAATAGATTTAGGGCCACTGTTGCGCTATGTTGCGCCTGGGGCCAGGCTTCGTTGGCCAGGGCAGTCTCTGCTAGATAGCCATAGTCTCGGGCTAGCCGCACGGGGTCTCCCTGGTGAAGTTCGAGTCCTTCATGGGCTATTCTTGCCAGGGCATCCCAGTCTTCTAGTTTTTGTAGGATTTCGGCGAGAACATGGATAAAGGTGGCCATGCGACCTGACGCGCCATCGCGACGCTGCCGCAGCACCTCGATAAACCGCTCATAAAAACGTCGGGCCTGGCGGCAAGAGGCGAGATAGGTGGAGCGCTGTAGTTCGGCATGGGTTTGCCACCATAGCCCCAAATGTAACAATAAGACAGCCTGCTGGTCGCGGGTATCTTCGACCGTTTTATCGGTCTGTAGCCAGTAGTCTAGACTCTTTTCATAGTAGTCCCTGGCCACTTTTAATCGACCGGGGGTGTGGGCTTCGCGACCCTGGAGAAAATTGAGGCTGGCTTGTAGGGCACCGTCTAGTTGGGCGCGGTGGTGGGTGAGGTCTGCGATCGCAAACGGTAATTCCTGCTCTGTCAGAATCTTGAGCTGGTTACTCAAACTGGGCAGTTGGGGGGCTGCATAGTCCAGAAAATGGGAATCATGGTTATCCAAAATATAGGTAAACAGCTCCGCCGCTGAGCGATGCAGCGCCTCAATCAGCGACTGGATCGGATAGTCCACCTGAATCGGCACCGCCGCAAAACTTTTGAGATCGGCGGCGTGCAGCGTCAAACTGTGGAGAACGGTGTCAGTCATCCACAGCACCACCGGATAGGGAAATTTTGTCAGCAGCGCATTGCGACCCACATTAGCCGCTTTGAACATCCTCTCTAAAGCGGCTACCTGGTCAAATCCAGTCACCATTACAGCGGCTGGGGGCTCGACTTGGCTGCTAGCAATCGCCTCAGGCAGCGAACGGGTGTGGGCCGACAGCTCCACCGTATGGAATGATTGCTGTTGCCTCAGTTCTTTGAGCAGTAACTGAGTGAGACGTTGGTAGTTGGCCCGCACCAAGATTAATGAAAACTGTCCCTTGCCCAGGGTGAGCGCCCGCTGCAGGTTGTTTAGGGCCGTCTGATTGTGGGTGACAATATTAGGAAGGTCAGCCTGGTACATGCGTGCGTTTACTGCTCAGCGAGCCAATGCTTAAAACGATTGGTTTCTTTCAAAACTGGATTGAGGTCAAACCAGCGGCCGCTGTGGTCTCGGTACTCATAGAGAAACAAACTGCGCAACAACAGGCCATAGGCTTCGTTACCCTGGGTATCCGGAGTGCTGATCGCCTTAAACATCATCTGCCATTCACCTTCATCAATTAGGGCCATGAGAGAATCGCGTTCGTCTCGGATAACGGCTTCAAGAACGGTGGACTGGAGCGGCGGATCGCCCTTTTGGAGACAGCCATAGAGCAAGCGCATCAGGTTGCGCATATGGCCGCCGCTGAGGCGACAGAGACGATTGAGCACCTCCATAGTTTCAAACACATCGCCAATGTGGTCGATACGCTCATTGTAGTTTTTATTGGGAAAGGCCCGCGCTAGAACCATCTGCTGGAGTAATGCCAGCCCCGGCTGTGAGATTGTGCCATCGCGCTGGGCCACAGGGACCATGGGCAATACTTTTGGGGATACGCCGAACCGATTGGACAGTCGAGGAAGATCGTCAGAAAATACCAGGGCCAGGGGAATGGTGTAGACCACATGGCAGTTGAGGCGTTTGAGCTGTTCTCCTCGGTCGATAAAGAGATATTCCGACTGGGTGCGACCGTTGGCTCGCTCTACGGGGTCAATACGGTCGAGGTTATCGACAATGACGACGAGACCTTTTTTTCCTTGGGAACGCAGAGTTGCGATCGCAGCCTCCAGCAGTTCCTCATTAATCGCATCAATAATATTTTTAGTGCGGGGTTCCAAATACTGACGCATACGGCTGCGCATCTCCGGACTTTCTTTAGCCCGAGCCGTCAACGCCGCAATCCCCACAGAGAAACTCACATCGGCAATTTCCATCGGCGTCTGGAGCGTTTCCGCCAAATTCCGAAATAAATTGACCAGGGCCGACGGCTTGAGCCTAATACCGTCATTTTCCAGGCTTTCGACCACCTGATGGGCAATCATCAGCAAAATATCGCTAATATCCACATCAGCCATTTCCAAATCGCGATCCGACTCGAAATACACCACATGGAACCCCTGCTGCTCTAACTTCGCCTTTAGACGCAGCAGCTCAGTAGACTTACCACAGCCAATATTGCCCGTAAACAACTGAGTTGTCGCCTCATCCGGCGATAACAGAGCAATGGTCCGCTCCAGCTCCCGGACAATGTCTCCTCCCCGCACCGACGAAAAATCGATGTAATACTGCCGGTCATTGTCCTGAACCAGTCGCAGGGGCCGACTAGGATTAGCAGCACGATAAAAGCGGGGCAGGTCTAAAACCATTGACACAGAACAGCACAATACCCGCTATCCTAAACGAATTTTTATGGAAATGCGCTGATTTTCACACAGCCTCTATGGAGCGTCTGCCATCAAAGAAAACAATTGGGCAACCGTCTCAATCCAAGATACGGGACCTGGCATCACCCAATGATCAAGAACCATGAAGTTTTCCAACATCCATTGAAAGATTATTGATTTTAGGCAGGAAAAGTAAAGTTTTTTGGAATGGGCAACGATCTCCAAAAACACCTGTCTAAACTAGTTGGCTGAACCCACCCTAAGTAACTGTATAAGACCAATGACATTACTGCCAGACCACAAACAGAGTCGCCAAACCCGTATCTACCCAGACAACACCAACTACGCACTGTATGAATTGATCTGGGCGTTGGGTATCGTCATGCTTTGCCTATTTACAGCAGTCGCACTGATCAATCATTCCTAACCGCCCTACAGAGCAACCATTTGCCGTCATATTACGCCCATACAAGTCTTCTCTAAACACAATCAGCGGAGATATTTTTATGGTTTAAATCTTTATAGTTTGTTGTGACCTTCGTATAGAAACTCTGCAGTTATTTAAAAGATTATCAACTTTTGGCAATGAGAGTGAAGATTTTTCCATACAATGTTGTTTCCAATACCAACTTGACTACACTTATAAGTATCCACTCCAGAAGAATAATGGGCTAATCGCCCAGGAGGATACAATGAAATCAATGATTTGGAAGCCTGAAGAGCATGATCGGCAGATCAATGAGTATTTAGAAGCTGAAAACCATGCGCCCTATGAAGTGATTTGGACTCTGGGTGTGGCTATGTTTTGTCTATTTACAGCTGTAATCCTGATTGGTAATTTCTAAAATTTCTAAGCAGCATTGATTATCTTACAAACGGTTTACGCCCGTAAGTTTGTCGCTGTTTGCGATGAGCCTACGGGTGTTTTTGATAGCAGACTGGCAAAACACTTCAGATCTGTATTCAATCTCTCTTTCCATTCATGAGAGCCCAGCCGGATCAATGCCCTTAGACTGTAGTAGACTCTTGAGTCTGGCTAACTCTGATTCTGCAGTATCGGCTCGTTCGGCAGGTGTTGGTAGCAAAACACCTGTCTCGTCATACCAGCGTAACCACAGTCGTTCTACCTGCTTATAGCACCCCTGCCATAGGCCCAAACCAACATTTAGTTCTGGTAACCACAGACGACCTTCCGGCAGAGATAAGGATTCATAGCTACCGGCATTCAGTTTAAAGGCCCGAAAGTTATCGGTGTAGCGATCAAACACGATGTAATAAGGCACCCGTAAAATCTGTTCATACACGGTCCACTTGGCTGGCGGAGAACCTGGTTGCGTCTGCACTTCTCCTAAGTCTTCCCTGCGCGTGCCTGGGGAGAGCAGCTCGACAACTACATAAGGGTTAACGCCTTCTTGCCAGACCACGTAGCTCAGACGCATATCTTTATTTTCATAAAGGCGCGGTACACCTACCGATAAAAACCAATCTGGTCGCTTGTACCAGTTAGGGTGGCGGACATCGTAGTACAGATTGAGATCCTTGCCTGTGAAATAGTTATCAGCGCTATAGTCGGTCAGCTTTAATGTGATGCTTAGCAGTTCAGGCTGATGGTCATGAAATTCGTCAGGCAAACCGGGTTCCTCGGGGTTTTCACTGGGCAGATCGTACATGGTCGGCAGTATTTCCGACGCGGGGCGGGGCGGATCTGACTGGGGAATATGTAACGGTGCTGTGGTCATGGCTGAGGGCCCTGGATGCTATGGATTTTATTATGGACTACTGGTCTGATCATGAGGCATACGTCAGAGAGAATCGCTGCTAGCCTCTCTAGCCTCCTTTATTAAGCACTATTACGATGTTAGGCCATCCCCTGGGAGCCCGATATAGATGACTGAAGCTATAGGGAAGCCCGATCAGCGTTGCCCTCGTCTTTTGATAAGCCTGTGCTAGATGTTCGTCAGTTTTTTCAAACCACCAACCCGGCTCGCACCCTCGATCCGCAAAACGAGAACGACCGAAAGCTCTATATCGACTTCTCTGAGGTACGCGGCGAGCAGATTATTACCGAAATCAAAGACCTGATCACCTTTTATGAACCAGAAAACCCTACCTGTACTCTGTTTACCGGTCACATTGGCTGTGGCAAATCAACGGAGCTGCTAAAACTGCGGGTAGAGCTAGAAGCAGAAGGGTTCCATGTGGTGTATTTCGAGTCCACCGAAGACTTGGAAATGGCCGATGTGGATATTGGAGATGTGCTGCTGGCCATCGCCCGCCGCATTAGTCAGAGTTTAGAAGACATCGACATTGGTGAGGCGAAGGGCCTGCGGGGGTTACTGCAAAAGGCCGCCAAGGTATTGATGACCGAGATTGAGCTAGAGGGCGAATTTTCCCTGGCGGCGGGCATTGGTAAAATCACGGCGAGGGCTAAGAATGATGCCACCTTGCGGGATCGATTGAATCAGTTTTTAGGACCCCAGAAAAACCAGCTGGTGGAGGCGATTAACGAAGAGTTACTCAAACCTGCCATTGAACAGCTCAAACAGCGGGGTAAAAAAGGACTGGTGGTGATTGTGGACAATCTGGACCGGATTGACAACCGCCCCAAAGCCTTTGGTCGCTCGCAGCAGGAATATCTATTTATTGATCAGCACGAGTGTTTACAAAGGCTGCTCTGTCATAAGGTCTACACCATTCCCCTGGCGCTCAAGTTCTCTAGCGAATATGGACTGCTGACGGCGCGGTATACAGATGACCCCAAGGTGCTGCCTATGGTGCCCGTGAAACTACGCAATGGGCAACCCTGTGACGAGGGGATGCGGCTATTGCGGCAGCTGGTGCTTGCACGGGCGATGCCCGGTCAGACAGAGGTAGACCAGTTAGCCCAGGTGCCACAGTTATTTGACCAGCCGGAGTCTTTAGATCGGCTGTGTATGGTCAGCGGCGGCCATGTGCGAGACCTACTGCGGTTGCTCAATGGCTGGGTGCGCAAGGGTCGTACTTTTCCGCTTAAGCAGGAAAAGTTGGAAGAAGTAATCCGAGCCCGGCGGAATGAGATGACCCTACAGCTATCGGCAGATGAGTGGACACTGTTGCGCCAGGTGCGGCAGCAGCGTAAAAAAGTCGGTGGGGATGATGATTATCAGCGGTTAATCCACAGTCGGCTGGTGTTTGAGTATCGCGACCAGGGAGAATCGTGGTTTGATGTCAACCCCATTTTGCTAGAAGCCGAAGAATTGAAAGAATCGTAGGGTGGGCACCGCCCACCAATCCATAAATACGAAGGGATACCCCCCAAAAGCACACCCCACCGGAATCCATAATTCTCAGGATAAAATTAGATCAACCAAAGGTTTTTATTGAAGCTGCTATGCCCGATCCGGTTACCCTCGACGACATCTACGCTCTATTTCAAAGATCCCAGAAAGAAGCCGACCGACGCTTTGCCGAAGCCGATCGCCGTGCAGCCGAATCTAAAGCTGCGTTTGACCAGCGGATGGCTAAGGCCGATCGGCTTGCGGCTGAGTCGAACGCTGCGTTTGACCAGCGGATGGCCGAGGCCGATCGGCTTGCGGCTGAGTCGAACGCTGCGTTTGAGCGGCGAATGGCCGAGGCTGGTCGGCTTGCGGCTGAGTCGAACGCTGCGTTTGAGCAGCGAATGACCGAGGCTGACAAGCGGTTGGCTAAGTCAGAAGCTATTGCGGCCCAGGCTAACCGGGCCGTCAACAGTCTTAGCAGTCGCTGGGGACGGTTTGTAGAAAACATTGTCGCCCCGGCTGCTTTACGGCTATTTCAAGAGCAGGGTATGGCGGTACAGGAAGTCTACCAGCAAGTCCGCTCTGCCCGAGATAAGCGCAATTTAGAAATCGACATTTTGGTGGTGGACGATGATGTCGCTGTGGTCATCGAAGTAAAATCGCGGCTGACCCAAGACAGCATCCGTCAGGTTTTACGTAGTTTGGAGCAGTTCAAGCTAGCGTTTCCCCACTACGCTAACTACCGACTTTATGGTGCAGTGGCCGCCATCGAAATTGATAAAGATGTCGATACCTATGCATACAATCAGGGGCTATTCTTGATTCAGCAATCGGGAGATAGTGTATCCATTAGTAATACACCAGACTTTACCCCACGCATCTGGTAACCGGGTTGTACCATTAATCGCACATGAGCTGATGAGTACTGTTCCTCCGACTGATAGTTTTGAGTTTGCTGGGAACTCGGCGCAGAACGAAGCGGCGCTGGAGGAGCTGGCCAGTGCGATTGTGTTTGGCCAGGGGGCGGATACGATTACGCTGCTGTTGGCGCGGTGTAACTATGGTCGTCTGCGGGATGAGATGGTGGAGCAGCTGGGGCAGCGGCTGGCGCAGGAGGAACTGCAGGGACCGGTGCAGGTGCTGCGGTTAGGGACTGATGACACCAACCTGTATGCTCAGCTGCAGATGATGCAGGGCCGCCAGCCAGGGGCAGTGCTGGTGCTGGGCACAGAGCAGCTAGGCTCGCTAGAAACGTTTTTGGTGGAGCTAAACAAGCGACGGGAAGAGTTTCGGCGGGAGTTTCCGTTTCCGTTGGTGCTGTGGTTTACGGATGGGGGCTATCGGCTGCTGTCGCAGTTTGCCAATGATTTTGAGAGCATTGCGGGTGGGGAGACGATTGAGTTTGCCCTGTCAGGGGAGGCGCTGACCGAGTGCTTACGGCAGGCCAGTGGGCAGTTGTTTGCCACCCTCTTGGAGCCGGAGACACCGGAGTCGTTTAATCGGCGGTTGGCGCAGGTGGGTTTTGGTTATTTGCAAAGTGATGAACTGGGGTTGGCACTAGATGCGCTGCGGGCGCAAGGGGTAGAGCTGGGGCCAGAGTTGCAAGCCAGTGTGGCCTTTGCCCAAGGGTTAAATGTGCTGAATGAAGCAGCCGCTGAGCTATTTGAGCAAAGTGCTAGCTATTGGCAGACGCACGACCCGTTGAAATACGGGCTGTCGCTGTTTTACCTGGGACGGGCTCGATATTATGCGGTCGATAGTATCAAGTACCAGAGTGCGGCGGACTGGGAGAGTGCGCTACCGCCTTTACGGGACTGTGTGGAGGTTTTTGAGCGGGCAGAACGACCTGATCTAGTGTGTAAGTGCATCAATCAGCTGGAGCGGGTGCTGCATCGATTGCAACAGTGGGATGAGCTGGAGACTGTGGCGCAGAAGGCTGTGAAACTGCGGCAGCGATATCCAAACCTGAAGAAACAGGCGGAGAATTATGGATTTTTGGCAGATGTTGCCATGCAGCGGAGGCAGTGGCAGCGGGGGGCCGAGCTAGCGCAGTTGGCATTGGACACTTTAGAGCGGCAGGACAGCTGGTGGCGCATGCTGTATCTGGCGCGTTTGGCAGAGGCGGACTATCAGTTAGGGAAACAGGAGTCTTCTATTGCTCATTTGAAAGCGGCTCAGGAAATGGGGGTGATGGAGCACCCGACGCTATACAGCAATATATTGACACAGCTACAACAGCAATTGCGGGAACAGAGGCGGTATTTGGATGCGTTTAAGGTCAAACAAGAGCGGCTGGCGGTGGAGAAACAGTATGGGCTGCGAGCGTTTATTGGGGCGGGGCGGTTACGATCGCAGCGGACTGAGCAGCGGATGACGGTGCGGTCCGAGCGAGAGACTCTGGAGAAGATTGCGCCGGAGATTGAGGCGTCGGGACGAAAGCGGGATCTGACGGCTTTGTTGGGTCGAATTGCAGGAAGAACTCACAAGCTGTTGGTACTTCATGGAAAGTCTGGAGTTGGAAAAAGTTCTTTGATAAATGGAGGACTACTGCCTGCGCTACAGTCTAGTACATTAGAAAATCGACGAAATGTGCCAGTTATGATGCGGAAGTATACGAACTGGCGACAGACCTTGAAAAAGTCCTTAATCAAAGCCTTAGAACCTTTACATCTTCCAGGTGGAAACTTTGATGGGATGAGATTAGGTGGTAATTTGCCTGATGTGTTACGACGGGTTTGCGAAGATAACACTTTAAGACCTGTGTTGTTATTTGATCAGTTTGAAGAGTTTTTCTTTGCGAATCCGAATCCGGCGGATCGACAAGATTTTTTAGGATTTATTGCTTACTGTTTAGAATTATCTGGCGCGCTGAAAATTTTGTTTTCGATGCGAGAGGATTACCTACATTATTTACTAGAAGCTCGTCAGCTGGTGCGACATGCGCAGTTGCCTGAAGGATCGATGGCACGAGCCCAGTTTGAGGATATCTTAGGAAAACAAGTCTTATACGAGATTGGAAATTTTAACCGAGAGGATGCGAAAGCAATTATTGAAAATCTGGCCTCTGGGGAGCGAATGTATTTGGAGCCGGAGCTCATAGAAGCTGTGGTGGTAGATCTGGCAAGACCGTTAGGCGAAGTACGACCAATTGAGATGCAGGTTGTAGGGGCACAATTGCAGACAGAAGGCATCAAGACACTGGAGAAGTACCATAAGCTAGGAAAGCAGCCCAAAGAAACACTGGTACAGCGATATTTAGATGATGTAGTGGAAGATTGTGGGGAGGAAAACCGACAACTGGCACAGCTAGTTCTGTACTTGTTAACAGACGAACGAGGGACTCGACCACTGAAGACACGACCGGATCTTGTTCGAGAGCTAGAGGGACTTAGGATTAGCACAATAGCTCCAAACACTAGCAAGAGGGTGGTGCAACTAGATCTCGTGTTACAAATTCTTTGTGGTTCAGGAATTGTCTTACACTTACCAGACCAACCGGATGATAGATATCAGCTTGTGCACGATTACTTGGCAGGTGTTATTCGAGTTCAACAGGCACCTCAGCTAGAAAAAATAGTTGAGGATCTGGAAGAAAAATGGAAGAAAGAGAGAAGTCAGCGAGTACATTTAGAAGGAGAGAATAAAGACTTACTTTTTACTAATAAAGATGCACAAGAAAAGTCTAAGCGTATTCAAATAGAGCTTCGAGAAATAGAGAACAAGCATCGACAAGCACGACGAAAATTATCTTTAACAACAGCAGCTTCAGCCGTAGTAATTTTAGTGACAGTTGGCCTTACCATTTATCGAGTCCATACTTTTGAAGGATTAAGAGAAATTGCAAATTTAGAGAAAAGATGGATAGCCGACTCGCAAAAATCAGATTTGAAAGATGAAAAAGTACTTTTTAGAGCATTTGAAGCCTCCAAAAAAGCGCATGATATTCTCACCAAGACATGGGGCCTAGATTACTTGCCAACTGGTACTTTGTTTGGCTTACAAACCGGACTGAATCAAGTCTATGAAACACAATGGATGGCTCACAGAAGTAGCATCTCACAAGTTATCTTTAGTCCGGATGGGGAAAAGATTGTGACTTGTGCAGAGCATGACATCGCACGCCTTTGGGATTTGCAAGGGAATGAGTTAGCTGTGATGGGTAAGAATGGAGCAAGTGTTGAGGAAGTGCTGTTCAGTCCTGAAGGGACGATGATTGCAACTCGTGAATCGGATGGCGTTGCACGTCTGTGGGATCTCAATGGAGAGCGGTTGGGGATAGATCTAAGAGGACATGCAGGGGGTGTTAAGCATATTTTATTCAATCCAAAAAATGATTTTCTAATTGTGACTATTGGGACGGAGGGGAGCGTACGCCTGTGGAATTTAAGCGATGAGAGAGTGACCACTTTGGAAGGATATGAAGGTAATGTTAGGCAACTATCTTTTAGCCCAAATGGGAAGCTCATTGCGACGAGCGGGGATAACGGGACAGTACGCCTATGGGATCTAAACGGTGAGGAAGTAGCTAACTGGGAAGGTCATGAGAAGATTATCACACAAATATCCTTCAGCCCAAATGGGAAGCTCATTGCGACGAGCGGAGCGGGAGGAATAGTCCGTTTGTGGGATCTAAACGGTGAGGAAGTGGCTGTAATGGAGGAGCATGAAGGCCTTATCTTAGATATGCTGTTCAGCTTAGATGGGAGCCTGATCGCAACTAGTGGCTCAGATCACACGGCTCGTGTGTGGGACATAGACAATGGGAAAGTGACCGTAATGAAAGGACATGAAGGACCTGTCTCACAAGTGTTGTTCAGCCCTCCAGATGAAGCACAAATTGTGACTCGTGGATCAGATGGAACAGTTCGCCTATGGGATTTAAGCGGTAAGGAAATGGCTGCAATGGAAGGGCACGAAGGCTCTATCTCAAAAGTCTCATTTAGCCCAGATGGCAAACAAGTTGCAACTCGTGGGTCGGATGGAACGACTCGTCTATGGTGGCTCCTAGATGGGAATCAAATTGCTCATCATGAGGGTGTTGGAGATATTCAAAATAATTGGCAGTATATTGCGGCAACATCCCAGGGGGGGAAAATGGAAGCAACTGGCATAGTAAAGCTATGGCCTGTGTATACCATAGATAGGATAGACGAACTCTTTGCCAGTGCTTGTGATCATCTTGGTACTTATCTCGTTGACAACATTGAATATAGTGATGAAGACCGTGCACTTTGTGGAATTCCACCATTAAAGGACGAATAGCCTCTCACATCAATTTTTATTGATATTACTTGTGGAAATTAAATCGTCACGGTGTGATTTCAAAAACTCTCTTGACCTCAACAACATTTCGCCGTATTCTGATTTCTAGGTTAGACTTTTAACCGATTTCCCAGAACTCAGTTTGCTTTATGCGCCATCGGCAGGTGCTGATAACACCGTACCGATGACTGACCCCGGAGATTCCGTAGCAATCCCGAGGCTTAGGGTGAGTTTACCCCTTCGCCTGACTGTATTGCACATCATTCCTCGGTTAGGCTAAGGCTCACTCGGGTTCTGGTTTCCTCGCCTTGCTGCCCCGCAGCCAAGGCTATCCATTACAACGGAGACCAGATCACCATGTTTCAAAATTTCACCCCGGACGGCACCCCTCCGTCCACACCTTCCCATGCCACTCCGCAAGCCCCCCAATACGAAAATATTCGCCATACCCTCTTTGGCAGCCTCACCGCCATCCGCGACACCATTAGCCTGTTGCACAAACTCAACTACGCCGAACCCAACGACTGGAGTAAACCCCTACCTACCGGTCGGCCCAACGAGTTGATGGCCATTTTGACCAAACGTGTTCGGGTAGAGTAAATCAACCTCTACCGGAAAAACACCATCGTAGGTTGGGTTACCCCCCCTGTAAAACCATTGCCAACAGGAATACCCTCTCCAACCCAACAAACCCCACATTTTTACATCCTCGCCGTAACACAATCACACGGATACGGGACATGGTAAATATTGGTTGGATTTGTTGGGTTTCATGGGGCTGAAAGAGATTGGTAATGTGGCGACAGGGGGGCAACCCAACCTACAGATATTGCCTCACAGGAAAAGAACAAGGCATCATCCCTACGACTATCTTTAACGAATCTGTTCCATAAACCATGAGCCGATAGCCGACTGATCGCTCACTTCACTACGACGCAGAGCTTCTTCAATTAGACTCAGGCTGAGATTTGGTAACACTTTGGATATATCAACACGTTTGCTGCTGCCGTCTGGAGCGATGGTAAACGCAATTAGCTGGACACTTTTAACATCCCAAATCCAATACTCAGAAATGCGTAGCGCTTCATACTGGAGACGTTTTTCGCCTTTATCATCAGCCAGGGTTGTATCAGAAATTTCGATCACAAGGTCTGGCTTAGGATGCTTACCCAAATCAACGATGCGTGTGCCTTTGGGAATCAGCAATTCCAAATTCAAACGGCATCAATTTATACAGAAATAAAGGACATAAGGTTAATGAAGATAGAAACGACCCTGTTGATGTGAGTTCCGGTTATGGTCCCTATTTCTCTGAGTTTCGGTGTGC
>NZ_JADEXP010000609.1 GCF_015207065.1 Leptolyngbya cf. ectocarpi LEGE 11479
GGCATGGATGGGCCTTCAGCCGTGTCAGGAATTGGCATAGCAGCCAATCGCGGTAAGATGGCAGCGCCTAATCCTTGGGCGACCAGACTCACAATGGTGGAATCTTCTCTAACGTTATAAGCCACCTTTAGGGGCTGTTGCCAACGGGACCAATGTTCTCGCACCGCTGTAGTACATTCGGCATAGTTGAGCAAGATAAATGAATGCGTAGATAGCTCACCCCAGGTGATAGGGGCTATTGCCGGATGTTTGGCCTTGGGTAGTAGCACAACGTACTCATCTCGAGCAATCTCCCAAGTGATAAAGTCTTCTGAGCGAGGTAAGGGTAAGAGGCCCAAATCCGCATCCCCCGAAAGTAGTGCTTGTTCTACCCCTGCTGGGTCAAATTCGGTGAGGCTAACGTCCACCCGTGGGTAGGCCCGTTGAAACTGGGCAATTTTGGGTGGCAGTAGGTGGGTGGCAGCACTACGAAAAGACGCGATGCGCAGTCGGCTATTGTAGAGGGCTTTTTCAATGTTGACCTCGTATTCGATCGATTCGCGGAGGTCCAAAATCTTTTGGGCGTGGGCGATTACCCGTTCGCCGACATCCGTGAGCTTGGCGCCTAAGCGGCCACGCACTAGCAGGGGGACGTCGAGTTCATTTTCTAGGGATGCGATCGCACGACTAACGGATGACTGGGACATCTCCAACTGCAGGGCCGCATCCGAGAAACTACCGCATTGAGCAATGGCCACAAGCACCTTGAGCTGAGAAATGTTCATTAATAGAATCTATTCGGTTAGTGCATAAATATACTCCGTTGCGCGATTTGATTCTTCAAATAGGGATAGCTAGCTTAAAGGTATCGGCACCCACGAGCAGTCACACTCAATCCTATGTTTGAACTATATCCATTTGAAAAATTTAGAGATACCCCTAGCGTTCAATTTTTTGACATTACAGTTCCTGACTCCAATGCCCGCGATTTAGTCTTTCACCAGGGGCCAGCGACTAGTCCCCACAGCGCTAAAACAGGCGATTGGCAATTTTATTTGCATCCCCGTCAAGAAGATAATCTATTAGCCCTGTCAGGGGGACGCACGTTTTACCTCGTTAACTTTAACTGGGACTACCCATTCCACCGGGTCCGCCTCGATCAAAATGATCAAATTTTGCGCATACCCCCCGGCACCTTCCATCGCTCAGAATCTGATCCCCAAGGCTCCCTGGTCATCAACCAAGCCGTGCGTCAGGCCAGCGCGACGGTTCACAGCGAGTTTCGGGTCTATAACAGTGCTGAGATTCCTAAGCTTAGGTCCTTGCTAGCCTCTGGACTACACCCCATGGACCATGGGTTCGAGAACCCCAAAGAAGATTTGGTCCAGCCCCCCATGGCTGCATAGGGTCTTAACAAGTGTCTTAGCAGCCATCTCAACGCACCAGCACAAACAACATCAACACTAACGGCGCTTATCATCACTGGTAGGCGTTTTTACTGAGTAGGGCCAATTGCTAAAGTGTGCTAGCTATCGCTGAGCGTAGCTGTGCAGCCTTTAAGTTAAAACGGGTAGTCTAGTAGCCATGCAAGTGTGCTGATAAGTAGTACACCAGGCTGCCCCAGGAGCATCTATGGCTGGCCCCGCCCTAAAACTACCCACATTGCCATGGCCAGCGTTGGTCAGTGCCTCCTTACT
>NZ_JADEXP010000057.1 GCF_015207065.1 Leptolyngbya cf. ectocarpi LEGE 11479
GGATAGGATACTGCCGTATCTGTTGGCGTGTAGTGGGGGGCCCAGCCACGGGTATCTTGAAATAAGCGAATTGCACAGACACGACGTTCTGAACCTAGGTGAAACCAATGCTTAGTGCCCTTAGGAACCACTAACAGATCACCGGCTGTTACCGTGACAGCCACCACGGGCCGATCTGGCGGATTGATATGGAAAATGCCTAGGCCGTCGAGAATAAATCGCACTTCATCTTCATCGTGCCAGTGTTCTTTATCGAACTTGGCCAGCATAGCATCCAGATTAGGCATGGTTGCTTCAATGTTGATCACATCTGCTGTGGTGTACCCATTTTGCTTTGAGAGCAAAGCAACCTCAGAATCATAGGCCGCTAAAATGTCGTCACTGCTAGTACCACTACCCAGGTCAGCATGGGTTGGCCAGCGTTCAAAACCAATATTAATCTTAGCTAGATAGTCTTTAACAGCGCTCTGATCGGTTATGCATGTTGGCGTTGCACCATCATAGACCTGAAGTTTTGCCATTGTGTTTATCCTGCTTTAGTGATCTGGCTGGCTACCGATATAGTAGTCACCTATTTTATTTCAAAATATTTTACCTGTAATAAAAATTCGTAAATTTCAAGATGTCGTTTTGCTTCAAATAAAGTGTTACCCCAGGCATAGAGACCATGACCGGCTAGCAAGATGCCATAGGGCCAGTCGGCGCAAGGCACCCTAATCTTTTGGCCAAGGGCGGTCATATCCTGGGTATTGGGCAATACTGGCAGATCTAACTGGGTGTCGTGGGTGGTGATACCTGCAATGCCTTTTTGCATTTCATAGCCTTGCCAGCTCACGCAGCCTTGAGCGGCAAAATGGAGGGACAAGACTGTAGCGTAAGGGGAGTGGGTATGCAGGACCCCCCCTGCCCCTGCATACTGGGCCAAGGTTAAATGGAGCGCTGTCTCAGCAGAGGCTTTGCCGTTGCCCTTAAGAACAGTTCCTTGCGGGTCAACAACAATCAGATCAGCGGCCTCTACGCTACCTTTATCGACGCCGCTAGGGGCCATGAGCAACTGCAATGGCTCACGCTGCAAAACCGTACTAAAGTTGCCACCAGTACCCAAGGTCCAACCACGACTGTGGGCCATTTGCATGATATCTATTAAGTCATGACGCACCTGATCGTGATGCACCTGTTGTCTGTCCATACACCGCTGATATGCTAGAACCTCCTTTGCAAAGCCGAGCACGTCTTCAGAGTATTGTGTGGAAGGGCAATACTCTGCGTCTACTCGACCAGCGTAGATTACCATTTGTCACTGAATACGTCACTTGTGATACCTCGGACGCAGTGGCTAAAGCCATTGAGAACATGGTGGTCAGAGGCGCGCCCGCGATTGGGGTGGCGGCCGCATTTGGAATGGTCTTGGCAGCGCAAAGGGACGAAAACCTGGTTGAAAAAGCTGCCATGCTCAAGGCGGCTCGACCCACAGCTGTGAACTTGATGTGGGCGGTTGACAAAATGCAGCAAACTCCGATGTCTGATTGGGAGCCAACGGCGCTAGCACTGTACAACGCGGATGTGGCGGTCAACCAGGCCATCGGTCAGCAGGCACAACAACTCATCCCAGACCAAGCTACAGTCATGCATCACTGTAATACAGGCAGTCTGGCTACGGTCGATTATGGCACGGCTTTAGGTGCCATCAGAATTGCCCATGAGCAGGGTAAGCAGATTCACGCCATTCTGGATGAAACTCGACCCCGCTTACAAGGGGCTAGACTCTCTGCCTATGAATGTCAGGCCTTTGGCATTCCCCACACTGTGATTGTGGATGGGGCCGCCCCCTGGGTGATGAAAACGCGCCGGGTGGATCTTTGCATTGTTGGGTGCGATCGCGTTGCGGCCAACGGTGATGTGGCCAACAAAATCGGCACCTATGCCCTGGCTTTAGCGGCGAAGGCCCACAACATTCCGTTTTACGTGGCCTGTCCCCTCAGCACCCTGGACCTGGACACTCCCAATGGAGAGGCCATTAATATCGAAGAACGCTCGGCCCAAGAGATTACCCATATTCAAGCCCAGCCTGTCTGCCCTGAGGGCACCCCTGTCTACAATCCAGCGTTTGACATTACACCGGCTGAACTGGTGACTGCAATCATCACAGAGCAAGGGATTATCTCTCCCCCGTATCTGGACAACTTGAAAGCGTTTGTGTAGGAAGAGGCCATGTTACCACCCAATATATTAATCAAGCCCTGGCTAGAGCAGTGGCTGCGCGAAGATCTAGGCCGAGGTGACTGGGCGGTCCAGGGATTGGGCTCTCTAGCTGCCCAGACGGGGCAGGCACAGTGGGTAGCCAAATCGTCAGGGGTTGTCTGTGGGCTGCCCGTGGCTCAGCAGGTTTTTGAGCTTTTGGACTCTACCGTAGAGTGGACCATGCTGGTCTCTGACGGTGAGCCCGTCACAGCGGGACAGCCCTTAGTAAAACTGCAAGGTCCTTTAGGTGTGCTGTTAACCGGAGAACGGGTAGCTCTAAACTTAGTCATGCGGCTGAGTGGAGTCGCCACGGCAACACGACAGTATGTGGATGCGATCGCAACGTTCCCCAGTCAGTTTGTCGACACCCGCAAAACCACACCTGGCCTGCGTGTTTTAGAAAAGTATGCCACCCACACGGGCGGTGCTCGCAACCACCGCATGGGGCTGGATGATAGCGTCATGGTGAAAGACAACCATATTGCCGCCGCTGGCGGGATTGAAGCCGCTATCGCGCACATACGACAGCGGATGCCTTACCCTCTGATGCTAGAGGTGGAAACCGAATCTATGGCCCAGGTGAAGACTGCGATCGCAGCGGGAGCCGACATCATTATGTTAGATAACATGTCTCCAGAACAGATGCGCGAAGCGGTCAGTCTGATTCGTCAGACCGCTGCCCATATTAAGATTGAAGCCTCTGGCAATATTTCATTAGAGACTATCAAAACAGTTGCGGCGACTGGCGTTGACTATATTTCTAGCAGTGGTCCCATTACCCGAGCCCCCTGGCTAGATATCAGCATGCGGATAGCATAATCTCTGCACCATCCTCCTGATTATCACTCGCTATCCGGACTTTCTAGGCCGTCCAAGGTATACACCGTAGTCTGGGCTGCCCGTCCCCGCAGCTGAATCTGGGCCTTCTCGGCAATCATGGTGTAGTGGTCGGCCACATGGTTATAGGTGGCCTCACTCATCAAAATTGGGTAAGGAGACTCTTTCGTCAGGTGTTTAGTCATATCCTGTAGCCGAGCCGCGATATTGACCGTATCGCCAAATAGAGAATAATTAGCTCGGTGGCGGCTACCCACCGTACCAGCGACCAAAGGCCCTGTATGAATACCCACCCCAAATCTCACCGTGGGTAATCCCTGGGCCGCAAATTCTCGGTTGAGATCGTTTAGCCGCCGGATCATATCCACGCTAGCCCTGACTGCGGCTAGGGCATCCTGCTGGACGGCATCGTCTCCAGGGCGCGCCACGGGCGCGCCAAAGGCCGCCATGATCGCATCTCCGATATACTTATCCACCACCCCACCATGGGCCATAATACACTCGGTCATTACCTCAAAGTAACGATTGAGCCAGGCCAGTAGACGGTCAGAGGGAAGCTTTTCGCTAATGCTGGTAAACCCACGAATATCGCTAAACAACAGGGTGGCCGTCAGTTCTTGGGAATGGATTTTACCCTTGGTTAACAACTCTTCTTTGTGTTGCCAGACAAAATCAGCCATCTCCGGCGACAAACTAATAGCAAAGAGATCGGTCAGTACCTGACGCTCCCGTTGTTCCGCTACCTGGAGCAACATCATCCCCAAAAAAGTGGTGCCGATGGGGGCCGCTATGGGCAGCCATAGTCCTGCTAAAAAACTCCCATAGGCGACCATAAACCAGACCGGCATTAGCGCTAGCACAAAGATTAGCCTGCCCCTGCGTCGTAAGGGCTTGAGCACTAAACTACTGCCCATGGCGCTGAGCATAATCAACAGCAGGGTATAGGGCTGCGGCAGCCGGGTTAAAAACCGATTGTTGAGCAGATTATCCAAAATCGCGGCATGCAAATAAACACCCGATGTGGAAATCTGTCGCTCAAATGGTGTTCTGATCGGGTCTTCTACGGTACCCACCACCCCCGTCGCGGTATATCCAACCAGAATAATCTTATTTTGGAGCTGGTCTAAGAGCTGATCATTGGTGAGCACTTCAGAGAATGAAAGCGTTGTTAGCCCCTGGGGAGACTGTTGCTGGCTGCCTGGACGGGTCAACCCTGGCCAATTGACATAGACAGGATGGTGTTGGTCAAAACGGTGAGGAGAGTCTAAATAGGGGGAGCTGGGGGCTGGTGCGTTAACCGTTTGGTTAGTGAGAACATTGGCCAGACTGTGGTGGTAGGTTTCTAGCAGCGCAATGGCAAAGCTGGGCGTGGTCTCACGTTTATGGCTTTCATATAAAAAATTACGGCGACTAATGCCATCGGGGTCGGGCGCATGTTTAACATGACCGCGCTGAAAGGCCTCCTCAGCAGCTTGGGTGAGCGTGGGAGTAATATCAACGGTGTTGCCCTGGCCATCACCCCCCACAGCGAGCACCACGTTGTTGCTAAAGCTAATGCTTTCCGCTAGCTGCGCATCGACCGGGGTGGTCTCTGGCATCAAAATATCAAAGCCGACGGCGGCGGGCTGCACAAACGTTAGTCGATCGAGGAGTGCCCCATAGCGATCGCGAGTCCAGGGATAGGGACCCTCTACGTCCAGACTCGCATCATCAATGGCAATGACCACAATCCGATCGTCCCAGGCCATATCGGTCAACCGGTCGCGGGTCAAAAATAGGCTGGCGTATACCCTGTTTTCTAAGGGCTCCCACATGCCTAAGGCGAATAGCCCTATGCCCAGCCCTGAGGCGGCGAGCCCAGGACCAAGGAACATATTGACCCAGTGCGATCGCGTTTTTCCTAGTCCATTTAAGAGCTGGTTTTGAGCCCATTGCCAAAGTTGCCCCATTGCCCACCTTCTAGAGGTTTATGCCCATCGTCTAACCTTGTGATCGTTGCCCTCAATCATGGGATAACCAAGGTAGTATCTTGTAGGTACGTGCTTCCCCCAAAGCATTTTGCACCGTCAAAACAACGGGCTGGCTCCGATCCGTGAGTTGGAGATTTTCCTCAAAATGACCCGTGCGACCAACGGGTAACTCTTCTCCCATAGCCAATAAAGTATTGGCAGCATCAATGCGGCCCGAGATATAAAATTGATCGTTTTTCCACTCATAGCTAAGCCATTGAATCTTCAGTTCGCGGTCTAGAACACGGGCCGGCGTCGGCGGATCGCCGGGATGAATAATGGAAACCATGCCTGCATCTACGGGCACAACAACACTTTGAGCGCTGGCTTCCACCTGGCCTTCTAGGGTGGCCACGTTGGTTTGACCGTTCTGCTCCACTGATACGCCAAACTCTGTTCCCCGCACTGCTGCTACCCCACTGGGTGTATGTAGTTCCAGGCGTGAATTGTTATGGGTAAAGCGTCGCACCTGTAGTCTCGCCTGACCTTGGGGCACATCAATCACCGTTACCTTGGATCCATCTGGCAGTACAGAAAGCTGTCGAATTGCAATGCGCGTATTCTGCGAGACGGCGATGGCCCCAATGCCATCATCGACGGATAGATGGGCGCTGGAACGATTGCCTGTTACCAGACCATGACCCACCGTAGAGAGCCGGTTGCCCACCTGGGCCGGTTTTCTGCTGCCGGTCAGCAGGGTCACAGAGCCGGCCATCCGCTGCACCTGTAACCATCGGCCAGGGACAGATTGGGCCACCGATGCAAACGGGACGCCCAGGGCTGCCGTGGCCAGTATCGAGCCGATTGCTAGATGTTTTAAGCGTCGAGTTTGCAAACGGGAACACACGTTCATGGAGTTAGGGATTGTTAGCACTGTCAAGCGGGAAAATACAGTGGATATAACCATTTTGCCCACTAGAATTTTTCTCCGCCGCTATTTCTAAGAGCCTTATGGTTTGTTCATAATCCGGAAGCAATTTAATCGCCCTGGGACATGAGTGCCCTCTGCACGCCATGGATAAAGGCTTGCCGACTTTTGTAATAGTTTTGTAGAGGACAACAACAATCAGCTAGAAGACTTTTATAAATCAGCCATTTATCGCTACATCACAGAGGCCGTTACGGTTATCTGCAGCCAAGGAATTAGAGTTAGTGGGCAGTCAACCCACCATTAACCGGACTGTATCATCCCTTCATGAATCGCGAACTGTTTCCAACTGCCAGGACCCACTTCTTTCTCAAATTCATGGGCTACCCAGTCATCTCGTCGGCCCAGACGACGTGCGCTTTTGCGCAGGTAGTCGAGAATGGTTAGCTGTTCTTCCCAGCTGGGTCGATGGCCATAGATCGACCCACGGCACCATTCGGTCTGGGGCTTACGCCCCGTATGTTCAAAAAAAGAACGCTCGGCCCAGGTGGGGGCATAGTTGCTCTTAAAGGCTCGGCGGCGATGGCCATGGAACAGCTGCACCAGGGTGGGGATGTCGTTGATTTGGTGAGCCTGCTGCGACGAGTAAATCTGCACCATATCCTCTAGTAAAATGGGCCGATCATTCACCCACTGGTGTCCGCATTCAGGACATTTGACGATAAACGAATAGACGATGAGGCCACAGGCAGGGCAGGGTTTGGTTGGCGCTGGCCCGCCCTGGCCAGATGACTGGCTGCGGGTAGGTAGACTATATTCTCGAATATCCTCAGGAAAACCCAGACGCTCTAGATTTCCGGCTTGGTCCAGAATGAGGCCGTAGTGTTTGCCGGTTTGGGGCGAAATGCGCATAACCCGACCTAACTGTTGAAAGTGTAAGGCGCTGGATTTGGTGGGTCGGAGCATCAGCCCCACTTCTACACTGGGTTCGTCAAACCCAATGCTAATCACATTGCACGAGGTGAGCACCAGTAGCTCAGCACTGCCGAGGGCATCGTACAGCCGCCGTCGTTCTTTGATGGGGGTATTGCCATCGACGGTATCAGCAGCGATCCCGGCTTTACGGAACGCTTTAGCCACGTTGCGAGCATGTTCCACATCAACACAAAAGGCAATGGTGCGTTTCCCAGGCACCAGCCGCTGCCATTCTTCGACAATCCGTTCTACCAGCTCGGGGCGATCGCAAGCCGTTTTTAGATCTTTTTCGTCATAGTCCCCGGCCTTGGTACCCACCTTTTCTAAGTTGGCCATGGTGTCCATGGGCATGCTGAAATACTTGAGCGGGGCCAGATAGCCCATCTGCTGCAGTTCGCTGGGAATGGGGGATGCCACTAGCGTATCGAGCACGTCGCCCAGTTGTTCTCGCCCCAGCCGCAGGGGTGTGGCTGTCATCACCAAGTGGACCGCGTCGGGATGGGTTTTGTGCATGACCTGTTTACCAATTTGGCTAAACAGGGTGATGTGTCCCTCGTCGTAGAACACCACGTCAGCGGGCCAAGTTTTCCACCAGCGCCGCTTGGCCATGGTTTGAATGCTGGCGATTTGGATCGGTGCGTCAGGGTTTTCGGGCCAGCCGGCTTTGATAAAACCGCAGTCTAGGCCAAAGGACTGCATTTTTTCATAGGTTTGTCCCACCAGAACATCTAGATGGACCAAAAACATCAGTTTGCGCCCCGCTGATTCAGCGTGGGCGCAAATCTGGCCGCTGATAATCGTTTTGCCGGCACCGGTACCCGCAATAATGGCAATGCGGCTGTGCCCCTCGTTCAGCTTGCGGTAGAGGTCGTTGACCAGGTTTACCTGATAGGGCCGCAGCTTCGGCGGTGCAGCCTGGGTACGGACCGGCGGGTCATCCAATGGGGGCGCAGGGGACTCTGGAGCATTGGATGACACTTCGGACATAGTGGTGCGATAGTCGTTGATCAATTTCTGGGCCTTTCACAGGCTTTTCACAGGCTCTTCACAGATTAATGTGTCGCGCCATAAATGTCAGCAGGGCCTTTTGGTGAGGGCTACCCAGGGGTCTGTCTTCGCCCAGCTTGGGGGCATATTTATAGCCCCGCTGCACGTCTTCTGGGCTACATAAACCGATGTCTTGGCCTTCATTGAGCTGGAGTTGTTCGACAGGTATGGTCAGTTCGCCCTGGTAGAAGTGTCGAATGACGCGCTCGTCTGCAGTGCTCTCAAATAGGGTGAGTGCCGTGGGAACGTGGCCAATCTCTTCGAACAGCTCGCGCCGGACGCCGGTATCGGCATCTTCGCCCGGTTCCAGGTGGCCGCCAAAAAAGCCCCAGTGGCCAGGAAAGATAATGTTTGGCAGGTCATCTCGAAGCTGCATCAGAAATTGGCCATTTTGATGGATGATTGCGATCGCAATCTCTACTTTCCTATTCACTGCTTCTACTCACCATCATGGAGTTGCCCATCAATATTAGATTCGAGTATATATTGTGTATCAAGCTGCAGACCAACAGCTCCAGCCCCTAGCCGTAAAATATCCTCGTACTGTTCTAACGACGCCGGGTAGGCTGCCTGCTGACAGATTTGCCAATTCTCGGTAGCCTCCTCAGTCAATCCGTTTTGCTCATTCAGCGCAGCGATATAGCAATAGGCTACCCCCTGCCCCGCATAGGTTTCCTCACTAACAATAGTTTTCTCAACGGTGATAGATGATTGAAAATGCTGAGCCGCTTCTTCGAGCAGTCTCTGCTGCGTTTTTTCTGACACATCGTCAGCCTGTCCGCGTTTCATTAGGGTAATCCCCAAGTTGCGATGTAGTGCTGCTTTTAAGAATTGCTGCCTGCTATCTAGATTGTCCATATCATTGACTTTATCCAATCCAATGCGAAATAAAACTTCTGCATCCAATAGGCCACTCAGTTCTCCAAATGCATCGGACGGATCGTTGTCAGCTGCAGCCAAACTTAGGGTGCCCATACCATTTAGGGCAACAAGATCTCCCTTTAGCAGCCCGTCTTGGTATTCAGCTTGGGCCTCCTGAAACTTCTCTAGATTTTGATAGACCTCTGCCAGGTGATTGTGGGGCTCTGTAGCCTCTGGGTTAAAGGCAATCGCTTCTTTATAGTACTCAACAGCAACATAGAGATTACCGGATTGTTGAGCTTTGAGCCCTTTGCTGTAGTAGTAATCAGAAAACTGAGGCAACGCGTTATACACACCATAGGAGGCTAACAGCAAAAAGATAGATGCTATCAGCGTCACTTCTGAATGAAAGTAGGGTGGAATATTAAGCTTTTTGAGCGTCTTTTTGACTAATCGCTGGCCGCGATTGGTGAGCGTGCCTCCAGCTATCAACACTAGCCCTGTCGCTTGAGAAAGGGTACTGACGGTTTGGATCAAATCAAACCCACCCACCACCGAAAAAGCCTGCGCTGTAATGGTCAAAAAAGACGCAGATACAACCAGGCTACTAGCACTCAAAACATTCCATAGCCAGTCAAAGCGATCCAGCTTATGGTTATTGGATTCTGGCTCAGCGGTTTCTAACCACCACCACCAGGCCGTTTTGTCAGGCTGTCGGCTGCGGCGACAGTCGGCGAGCTTGCCATCTTTAAGCAGAACAGGCGTTAAATCCTGGAGTTGATTATCCAAATCACTCAGACGGGCCAGCACATTAGCCTGTTGGACAATAGGACGATTGATACGGAGCTGACTGTCAATGGCATCCCGCACCAAAAGTAAGTGTAAAACTTGTGACTTCGTTATGGTGTCAGGAGTTTGAGCTAACCGCAGCAGTGCCTGAGCATAGGTTTGGAATACTCCTTTTACGCCATGTGCGCCATGTAAGGCTGATGGGGATACTGTCGGTTCCATACCTATAGTCCGTTGTGGTGCCAGAACTATTGATGTTCCTATTGGTCTACTGTTCCCTGCTGTTACTCTAAAGTGGCAGTAGCACGCTAAAACAAGTACGTCCAGGCACCGATTCCATCATCAGGCTACCCTGATGACGGTTTTCAATAATCCGCCGAGTGACATCTAGGCCTAGACCGGAGCCCTTACCCATGGGCTTGGTGGTAAAAAAAGGTTCCGTCAAGCGATTTTGAATCTCGTCTGGAATGCCGGGGCCGTTGTCTTCTATCTCTACTCGGAGGCAGCCATTCTTTGCACAGGTGCGAATAACAATTTTTGGCGAGTCTCCTGAAGAACTCTCATTTAAAGCATCAATAGCATTGTCGATTAGATTAGTCCACACCTGGTTTAGTTCGCTACCAAAGGCCATAATCTCTGGCAAGTCTTTGTTGTAGTGGCGTTCTACCTTGATGCCATGTTTAAGCTTAAAAGCAAACAGTCGTAGCGTATCTTCAATACCATTGTGGATATCAATCTGCTGCTGTGCCGCCCGGTCCATATAGGAGTAGGATTTCATCGACTGTACCAGGGTGGAAATACGGTCGGCCCCGTCCAGTCCGCTTTGGATCATCCCCATCACCTCAAAAGACAGCGACAGCCAGCGCAGTCCCATATCCCGTAGCTCGGTGTGGTCATCGCGCCAGCGGTCCATCAGTTTATCTAGCTGGGCGGGCTCTACCTTGCCTGCTGCCAGCGGTTCTGAAAGTTTCCAAGCATCGTCTACACCGTAGTCTTCTAGCCAATCTGTCAGCGCATCTTCTCGGTCTCCCTGAGCCAGTGGGTCATTATCTGGGTTAGCAACGGCGTCAAAACCGCGATCGCGCATGTCTAACCACTCCTGGGTATGGTCATCATCCACCTGACGCTGGCCATAGACCAGGTTCATTCGCTGTAGTTCTAGCATGGCTGGCTGCAAATCTTTAAGCGCACGTACCAGAGCGGCGGCTGGATTGTTCAGTTCATGGGCTAATCCAGCCGATAGCGTGCCCAGGGCCGCCATTTTTTCACGACTGCGGATAAACGTCTCTAATCCTCTTAACCGGGTGCCAACCGTTCGAAAGATATCGCGTTCAAATTCTCGACAGCTGTGGAGCACGTCTAAAAAGTCAGGACAGTTAAGGCGATAGAGATCGACATCGGTATCAGCCGTTAGCGTCACAGGCACTAGGTCTTCAGTCAGGACTTGAATCTCGCCAAAAAACGATGGGCTGACGTGACGACCCACGGGAATATCGCTACCGTTGCTTTGACGGCTGACGGTGATCTGACCGCTAAGCTGAATAAAGAATCCTAATGGCCGGTCGCCTTCTTTTACCAGGATTTCACCGGCTGTGAGCTGGATGTGTTCGGTGCGATCGCAAATCCAATCCAACCGTTCCCGAGGCAATGACTGAAACGCTGGCATCTGTAGTAAAGACTCTGCACAAAGCATAATTATTCTCCCTCACCGGCTAATGCCACATAGCTGCCCAAAGCAATTCCCTCACAAGGATTTACAAATTCCTGAGGATATTTTAGCGAGTTTGGCTGTGGTGAATGACTAGACCGCTGAATTTAGATTGAGTGGGCCGATAGTTACAACCGTCCGCAGTTTATTCCAGCACCGGACTATTTCCATAGGAAACAACGATCTATCCCATGACTCAAAGTTCTCCAGAATTTCGATCCATAGACCTTTCCAGGGTGAGTATTGAGTGATCTGAGCTATAGATCGTTCTGGGTTCTTCAGCGCCAAAACTCATCTAGATCGACGTCGGCTATTTCCTCCTGTACTTCCTGAAAGTAGCTGCTGGCGGTTAGGGTGGCGACTTCTTCTTGCCGCTGCTGCTGGTCGATTTCTATTTTTAGCTCGGCCAGCTGGCGTTTGAGCTCGTCTTCGCGGCGTTTACGTTCGGTAATGTCTTGGACGATACCCTCATAGTAGAGAACTTGACCATCGAAGGCGCGGACAGCACGGGCATGGATTTGGGTCCAGATAACACTGCCGTCCTTGCAATAACACTGGTATTGAAACCCGGTGATACTGTCTTGCTGGTCGATTTTCTCTTGAAAGTCTGCCCGTCTTTCTGGGTCAACATACAGCTGTGAGCCGATGTCAGTAATGCTATTGAGCATCTCCTGGGGAGAGGCATAGCCATAAATGTTGGCTAGGGCCGGGTTGACATTGATAAAGTGGCCTGCGGGACTCGATTGGAAGATACCCTCCAGGGCGTTTTCAAAGATACTACGGTAGTTTTCTTCGGCAATGCGCAGGGCCTCAAAAGACTGCTGCAGCTGTCGAGTCATTTTGTTAAACGAGTGGGCCAGGGTATCAATTTCGGCAATAAAGCTGGACTTTACCTGCTGGTCCAGCTGGCCTTGGGCCAGGCGATCGGAGGCTTGGGACAGCCTCAGGAGAGAACGGGTGATCCGACGGGCTGTAAGCACGCTTAGAGCAATGGCCAGCAACAGTGCTAGTCCACACAGCAGAATGGTGTTGCGGGTGTTGGCGTTTATTTGGCCCATAAAATCAGTCTCGGGCACCACCACTACAATTAACCAGTCGAGACCAAACCCATCCTGGAATGGCAGCACTTCTAAAAACTGGCGTTTTCCATTGAGCTGTAGCTGTAGCTGCTGGGCTTCGGTAAAGTGAGTAAACCCATCAAATCGCTGGGAGAGATAGCGGGCCGTTTCTTGCACCAGCTGATCGCTGCTGTTGATGGCGAGCAGGGGTGTGGCAGTGTTGCCATTGTTCACCATCAGCGGTTCATCGGTGGAGTTGGAAATTAGCTGCCCCTGGCGGTCGATTACAAAGGCTTGACCGGTCTGGCCGATTTGTAGGCTCTGTAAAAAGGTTCTAAATTCTTCTGGCAGCACCACATCAGCTGCACATACCCCCAGCACATTTTTGCCGGAGCGGTCATACACCGGGAGGCTGGCGGTAATGTTGGGGAGTCCGGTGGTAAACGCAATGTAGATATCGGTCCACTGGGGCCGCTCTGCTAGGGCGGCGGCTTTATACCAGGGACGCTGACGAGAATCGTAGGGGGTGTCGGTCTGTCGCAGAAAGCTGGTGCGCTCTCCTCGAACATCTAATCTGTAGTATTGACGTAGGTTCTGGGTGGAGGGGTTGCTATAGGTGAGCTGCAGCGTGCCATTCTCAGGCGATCGCAACACCCCAAAGAATTCACCCCGGCGGGCGCTACCGCAGTAGGCAAGGGCAATGGTGGGGGCAATCCGCATCTGCTGATAGAGCTGGCTTTCACCAAATTCTGCTCCCTCCACATCGAGCATGCCTCTAGCAAAGGCACTGGCGTTGAGTCGATTGATCTCGTGGGGGGTGGCAAAATAGCTCTGCAGTTCTTGTTCAATGCGGGCGGTGACCTCATGACGGAGCTGGGTGGCCAGCTTGTTCACGGCTGTTTGGCCATTGCGAAAGGAGAGATAGCCCACTAGGCCGACGGCCCCTACGATCTGACCGACAAACAGCACAATTAAGACCACTCTTAAGGGCAGATTGTCGGGGGGCTGCAGATGAGCTGATGGTTTCATGGAGAATTTACCAGCTACCAGCTATCAACATCTTTGCCATCAATCCAGGCCTGTAGCTCTCGCTCGGGTTTGGCCGCATTAAATAAATGTAGACCAAAATCTTGGGCCAGAGCTTCGCAAACTTTGATGCCCCGGACGCTGTTGCCCTTGGCATCTAGGGGTGGGGAAAAGGTACCAATGCCTAGCTGATTGGGCACCACGGCTAAAATACCGCCGCCCACACCGCTCTTGGCGGGCATCCCCACTCTGTAAGCCCATTCACCGGAGGCATCGTACATCCCGCAGGTGAGCATAACGCTAACCACATCCTGGACATAGCGCTCGTCCAGGGCGCGTTCCTGGGTAACGGGGTTGATACCGCCATTGGCCAACGTGGCGGATATCATGGCTAGATCGCGGGCGTTGACCATGATCGAGCACTGCTGAAAGTACAGGTCCAGGGTTTCGTCAATTTTGTCGCTCACCATGCCAAAGTTAAGCATCAGATAGGACATGGCGCGGTTGCGGTAGCCGGTGGCCTTTTCGGATAGAAAGACAGGCACGTTAATGTCGTGCTCGCGACCGGTGTAGCGCTTAAACATGTCCAGCATGCGCTTGAGCCGCTCGGTACTGCTGCTGCCTTTGATCAGGTCTGTGGTTGCGATCGCACCCGCATTTACCATCGGGTTGTAGGGCCGATTGGTGACCTCATCCAGCACAATGGCATTAAACGCCTCTCCAGTCGGCTCCACGCTCACCTTGCTATTCACATAGTCACGACCGTGATCTTCTAGGGCCAGGCCAAACACAAACGCCTTAGAAATCGACTGAATCGTAAACAGCTGGTCGCAGTCCCCCACATCAAACACCTGACCATCTTTGGTCACCACACAAATCCCAAACCACTCCGGCTTGGCCAGCGCCAGCTCCGGAATATAGTCGGCCACGGTACCGTCGTTAATGGCTTGAAACTGCCCGTGCAGCTCAGTCAAATAACTGCGAAACGGGGAGGTGACCGCCGTAATTGAACTGGTTAGGGACTGCAAATCTCCGATGTCTGACATCCTGACTAATCCCCTACAATCTGCTGGGCGACCTTACGAAACTCTTGACTGACCGGATGGTCTGGGTAGTTCACACAAAATACCCCTTCGCTGGCCAGCTGTACGATGTCCTCAGAGAGGGGAAATAGACCTGCTACGGTTTCGCCGTAGGTTTCCTCCACTTTTTGTTTGAGGGCATCCACATTTAAGCTGCTATAGACCTTATTGATGGCCAGGAGCATTTTACGAACCTTGAGCTGTCGGGCCACATCTACGGTCACCGCCGTGCCCTGATAATCCTGCTTATCGGGACGCAGGATCAAGATCAGCACATGGGATATGGCAATGGATAAAAAGGTTTCCTTAGATAGCCCTGGATGGGTGTCGATAAATAGATAGTCAAGTTTGAGCGTCTTGACCAGATTACGAAACCCATCGTTCATCAGTCTGACATCGTAACCATCCTTGAGGATGCGGGCAATGTCATCGGCCTTGACGCTAGACGGAACCAAATAGAGTTGGCCATCGCCGGTTACACCCAGCTTTTCGCCGACGTCATAGGCAGCGTCCTCAATGGGGGCTTCCCCCCAAAGATAATTATTCAGGGTTTTATGGGTGTGCTCAGGTTCTAGGCTGAATAGGTTATGAATACCGGGGGAAGGTACATCCGTATCGACGATGCCGACACGATTACCCTGGAGGGCGATAGTGGTCGCTAAATTAGCAGTAAAGTTGGATTTACCAGTACCGCCTCGATAGGAATGTATCGAAACAACTTTGGGCATACCTGGGGAAATAATGGTGGAGGCTTCTCAAGAAAATACCAGATATAAATCTGCTATTAAAGCAAATGCCAAATTCCTTAGCAAAGAACCTACTTAACCCATGTTAATTACCCATGACTTAAGCAACCCCGTCAGCGTTAGTTAGGCTGGGACGGTCTTGCCTGTGAGCTAGCGATCGCACAGCATTACTCCAGCGAATGCAGCTTTCTCAGTGGCTAAACAACGTCCGCAGGTTTAGAAACATTACAAAGTCGGAAAAGTCGGACAATCGTTCAAGCTTTTGGTTTTTTCATGGGCGACATCAGAGAAATATTCGCAGACGTTAAGCGTCTCTTCAATAAGATGTCCGGGCAGCTAAAAGACTCATTCAGCCACCTAGAGCCGAAGCCGAAAGAGCCGATTTAGAACAGCACGGGCTGCCAAACGTCCTGACTGTGCCGCACCATTCATATAGCCCTGGTATTCATCACTGGTATGTTCTCCAGCAAAGATTAAGTTGCCTACAGCAAACTCTTGTGCCTCTTCTCCTTCGAGATAAACATAATCTTGGATAAACCCGGTGTACTGCCCCGGCTTCCAGCAGGCGTAACTCCCTAGGGCGTGGTTATGTGTGGGCCAGTGCAGGCGAGTCGCTTTGCCATTCCAGGCGGCTGCCAAACCGGGGATGAGGTCATCGAGCATTTGTGTATAGATTCGAGCATTTTCACGAACGCTATAACGCTTGCTATCAAGTCCAATATTTCCCCCTAAATAAAAGGTGAGAGACCCTGTTTCTGTTTCTTGAAGTTGCGTGGTTTCAAAAAAGGTTTGGTAGGGAAGATCCGTAAACCCCAATCCGCTTAATCCTTGTTCTCGCCAAATAGATTTATTGTATCCCGGAGCAACTTTGACATTATTGGCATAACCTACCTGAGCAATGAATTGGCGAAGAGATTCGGGCAATGACATCCGCAGGGGAATACGACGAAGAACGCTAAAGGGAATAGCAAGAATAACGATATCTGCATCGATATCCGTGTAGTTAAATGTGAGTCGGAATCGATCGCCCTGGTTGCGCACGGAAGTCAAGCTCATGCCTGTTTCAATTTGGTCTTGAACCTCTTGGGCAATCGCGTCGGTAATGGCTTGAACCCCATTTTGGACCAGGTATCGTTCGTCGGACTCTCCTGTTGCTTCGACGAGTCCGTCTTCGTTGACACTGGGAATCAGCCAAACTAAATTGAGAGCAGTAATCTCGTTAGCTTCAAGTCCCATCTCTGTTACCATGACAAGCTCAATGAACTTGCGCAACCATCCCGAAAGGCCAAGGCGATCGCAATAGTCGGAAATCGAGAGAGCATCGAGTTCAACACTAACTGTTTCCCAATCTTCATCCAGCCGCTCGGCATCAGCCGCAATCCGTTCGGCAATGGGGATCAGTGCTTCTCCAAGTTCGGTCTCAGAAATCGTACGCCCGTCGAAATAATACAGATTTTGTAATGCCAACTCATCGGGAGTAAAGCGATCGAGCAGAGGAATATTAAGTTCTTCAGCCAGGGCAATCATATCGTCATGATCGCTATTAATATACTCGGCTCCGAGGTTCACCCAGGTCTTTTCTCCAATGGCATCGTACACTGTGTACATCCTGCCGCCGACACGGTTAGAGGCTTCGTAAATCGTGGCGCGGTAGCCCGCTTTTTTGAGTTGGTAAGCGGCATTGAGTCCGGCGAGGCCTGCTCCGACGATCGCAATTTTTGGGGTACTAGCTTCTTGGGCGAGGACAGCATTTTGGAATCCTTGACTTCCGGTAGCCAGCATTGTCCCACCCCCAAAGGCGGCGGCTGTTTTCAAGAATTTTCGTCGTCCCAGTCTTCTTTTCTTGGTGAGGTTCTGGAGTTCGTATAGTTCATCAATGGGTACTCCACGACGATTCGCAAGAGTTGCAAACCGTAAAGCGCGGGAAAACAGGCCAAATAGAGGAGTCCTTGCCATATCCTGTAGATTTCTCCAGTAGATTTGGTTTTATAAAAAAGCTGGACGTGAGAAGGTTAACCTGATCTTGACTGAGTCGAAAGATGAGCCAGTACTATTCATCGTATAACATCGAATGTAGCAGATGATAATGCTTTAAATACAATGCCTACAGGCAAAGAGCTTCTTTATATTTTCTCCACTGGTCATTACTTTAATGATGTCTTCCTTCAACGAGACTGATAGCTATTGGACGATTGGTGATAGGTTGAATACTTTTTGTCTCTTGAGCCAACCGAATGGATGTCTTACGGTCTTCAATAAATTGGTTCATTTGGTTGGCAAATCGGGCACTGCTGGCCATCAGTGTGGCGATCGCATCATGGCCAAACACCAGCACAGTCAAATCTTGCTCGACCACACCGGTCACTAGGCTAGCTTCTCCTATGAGTAAGGCTGTTTCACCAAAGAAATCACTTTTAGCCAGATGGGCAATCTCGCGCTGCTGCTGGTGAGCATCCGTCACATATAGACGCAGACTGCCATTGCGAATAATGTAAAATCCTTCGTCCGTCTCTCCTTCTACAATGACGCGATCGCCAATGCCATAGACACCGAGCACCGCACTTTCGGCCAAACGAGCAATGTCATCGGCATCCAAAAAGGCTAGGTAGGATAGCGATCGCAAAAACTCACTCACCTCTTGAATATAGTCAGCCCGTTTGGGCCGTCGTTGAGGCACATGGTGCAACGTCCGAATCGGAAATGGAATGGTTAGCCCATTACGCTTAGCCGCATAGAAAATACGCGTACTAAACTCATTGTGAATGGTTTCCACATACTTATAATCATCCAAGTAGTACTTCACCTCGTAGGTAATGGCAAAGTCATCGTAGGAAATGGTGCGCACATTGGGAGCCGGCTCATTGAGCATATGGTTGGTTTCACTGGCCGCGCTCTGTAGTACCCGCTTCACATGGTTGGGCGGATCATCGTAGGAAAAGCCGATAATATAGCGCTCTGCATGGAGCGGATCGCCGCTATGGTAGTTATAAATATTCTCTTGGTCTAAAACACTGTTGGGGACTACTAGTAGATCGCGCTCTAGAGTACGCAGTCTGACGGAGCGCCAATTAAGATCTTCCACCTGTCCTTCAACATCACCAAATCGAATCCAGTCGCCCACCTTAAAGGGACTATCAAATAGCAGTAAAAAGCCGGATACCAGATTGCTGAGAGTGTTTTGTAAGGCTAAGGCAATCACCAATGACCCCACACCCAGGGCGGTGGCTAAATTACTGAGATTAACGCCCCAAATGGTACTCAGCACATAGAAACTAATGCAGAGCACCAATGAAATACGGGCAATTTGCAAGAACAAGCGAGGCACCTGCCAAACATGGCGCGAAGCCATCTTGGCTTCACTGGTCAGCAGCACTCCCAACAGCGACAGTCCGGCGATAATCAGCGCTATGCCAATGGCTGTTTCGATTACTTTGATCGTAATCGTATTCCGTTCTGTTGCTAGAAACTGATGCAGTAATAGCCAAACTGCTACGGATGGCACTACTAGATTACGAATATTGATCAACAATTTGGTAATGGGTTTATAACCGCGATTCTCCAAGCGATCGATTAATTCACCTAGAATAATCGTGATTAAGGGAAATCCCACCACAAATGTCAGGGCTTTCAACCAAATAGTCTGAGTCATGGATGTCTCTTTTTAGTAATGCGCAGCTATATAGGGTCTTCCCCTAGGGACACAATCGCTTCAATTTCTCGAACGGTGTCATCAAGGCTGGGCCGTCCTGTTCCCCCTTGGTAGAGCACCCAGCTGGTTAGCCGCCCCACTTCATTGACCTCAATATCTTCAGCCGGTCTAAATGTGTATAAATCGCGCACGCTGTCATGCACTTCTTCGGTGACCCGAATTGTATTGCTCTTGGCCACACGGTTTAGCTGATGTGCGATCGCAAGTGTTTCACCCCAAAGATGATAATTGAGGCGTTTTGTATCGATCACAGCGGCAATCGATTCTCCTGCATCAATGCCAATACATAACTTGAGGTTGGGATTATACTTGTTATTAAAACGCTGCAAAATATTCATCATCTCTAAGCCTAAATCTACCACCCGCTTGGTATGGTCCATCCGAGGTGCGGTCAATCCGCAGACGGCAAAGTAAAGATCGCCAATTCGATCCAAGGCTAAAACATCCAAGCCTGTGGCCACCTCGTCAAAGGCGCTAAACAATTCTGTCAACAGTCTGGTCACCTCAGACACCGAGCGCTTGGCCGACAGTTCAGTCAGTCCTTCTAGGCTGGCAACTAATACGGTTGTCTGCTGGGTATGATCGGTAATGAGCGCTTCGCCATTTGCCAGCCGCTCAGCCGCCGTAGTTGGTAAAACATTGAGCAATAGGGCCGTATTCTCTCGATCTTTTGTGGCCAATAGTGATTGCTGTTCTCGTAAGCTCCGGTTGATTTCATTAAAGGCGTCCACCAGTAGGCTAAGCTCATCTTCAGTGGTCGCTTTTAGCTCGGCTTGGTCTAATTCTCCTGAAATAATCTTGTGGGAGTCTGCCACCAGTAAACTAATGGGCCGTACTAAACTGTTGGCGGCAACTACCGCAATGAGGGTAACCAAAAACACTAAAATCACGGCTGTAATCAGAATATAGCCCTGCAGATTGGTCAAAGGGGCATAGGCTTCTGCTAGATCCATCTCTGAGAGAATGACCCAGTCAACCCCTTTAATATTTAAAGGGGCATAGGAGCTTAATACCGGCACCCCCCGATAATCATCAATAATTTGGGTTCCGGTCTTTCCCTGTTGGGCCGCTTCAGCTCCCTCAGTATCCACTGACTGCAGCAAAATTGATGTCTCTAGTCGCCCGATGGTTTCAACAATAGTCTCGGGAGTGCCCACATCTCGCAGCGCCTGTTTATACCCTGTGGGGTCTTCAATCAAAAATCTAGAGATGGATCGCATGAGTAGATCGGCCCCGACAAGATACACTTCTCCGGTTTGTCCTAAGCCTTCGTTCTCCCAGTTTTGATTGCCTGTGAGCACATTATTAATCCGATCCACTGGCAGCTGCACGGCTAAAATCCCCACCTGCTGACCATCGGCATAAATCGGAGAGGCAAAAAAAGCAGCAGGTGCTCCATAGGACGGACGATAGGGGGCAAAATCGACAATTTGTACCGCTCCCGGTTCAGGATTTTTTTGGACCTTATCGATCACCTCAGCAAAGTTACTGCGAGCATAGGGACCGGTATCGAGACTCGTGGCAAAGTCAGTTTCTTTGTAAACGGAATAGACAATATCGCCGGTTTTATGATCAATTAAAAACAGATCGTAATAGCCAAATTTACTAACTAGATTCCGAAAAATACGATGATAGCGATTATGAACTGTGCTGTAGGTAGTGCCGTCGTTTGCTTGCAACAGATTATCTTTACTACCCACTGGGTAAGGATTGTTAGCAATGTAGCCGTATTGCAGCACCTGGGCCGCCCGTCCACCGGGGCGATAGATATCAAAAATGGGAGTACCGTCAATATTGTCGCTTAGCCGAGGAAAGAACTCGTCATTGTAGTATTTGCGTAGAGCTTTTTGCCAGGTGTCGCTGAGGGGGGCGGTTTCTGTATTCAGCTGATCAAACGCCTGGTCAAATTCTCCCATGGCCGATACGATCATGCGGTCTTCCGCCAGGGTCTCCACCTGGCTGTACATAAACTGAAAATAAGACTCAATTTCAGCTGCCTTGGCAGCTCGCACACTGGTAAGTTGGTCAAAGATCCGCTGAGTCAAGATATTGCGGGCTCGTTGCCAGGTGAGCAGCCCCATCACAGCGGCAGACCCAAGGCTCACTATCAACAGCACCAGCATCACTTTTGACTTAATTCTGAGCCGCGCTAGTCCGACCATGCCATGCTCCCTAGGCCATTCAGTGGAGAAAAAAGGGGGGAGTATCCCCCCCGAGGGGTTTCCTGCTTTAAGTGCAGGAACTGTTGGTCCCCTGGAAAACTAGCCGCTATAGCTTCGTCTCAATCAAGGAGCTAGGCGCTTCATCTACCATAGAGAAACCGGCATAGGCAATCTGACCATGTTCATGGATATCGAGGCCTTCGATCTCTTCGTAATCGTGCACTCGAATACCCAAGGTCAGTTTCAAGGCCAGCCAGCAGAGATAGCCTGTAACAACGGTAAAGCTACCGTAGGCAACAACACCGACTAGCTGAATCCAGAATTGTTGAATGCCAGCATTGGCACCAAAAATACCAACCGCTAACGTCCCCCAGACACCGTTACACAGGTGCACTGAAATCGCGCCCACCGGATCATCAATGCGCAGGGCATCGAAAAAGTCGATGGCAAACACCACCAGGCAACCGGAAATGCAGCCAATAATGATGGCAGAGACAAAAGAGACTTGATTACAACTAGCGGTAATGCCCACCAAACCGGCAAGAATGCCGTTGATCACCATCCCTAGGTCTGGCTTTTTATTTTTGAACCAAGAGACAAATGTGGCCACTGTGCCTCCAGCCGCGCCTGCTAGGTTGGTGGTGATAGCAATGTAGGCAATATTTTCATTGGCTGCTAGCTCGGAGCCAGGGTTAAAGCCAAACCAGCCAATCCAGAGAATCAGGCAGCCCAGTGTGGCTAAACTAAGGTTGTGGCCGGGAATCGGCTTGACCAGTCTGCCTTCATACTTGCCATAGCGTGCGCCTAGCACAATGGCACCCACCAGGGCTGACCAACCGCCAACGCTGTGGACCACCGTGGAGCCTGCAAAGTCAGCAAACCCGAGATCAGCTAGCCAGCCGCCGCCCCAGGACCATTTGCCTGAAATACAGTAAAAGGCGATATTGACTACGCTAAAAATCAAAAAGGCATCAAATCGAATCCGCTCAGCTACGGCTCCCGACACAATGGTGGCCGAGGTGGCGGCAAAGGCCGCCTGAAACAAAAAGAAAATTGTCACCGGCAGACCCGTTGGGAAAGGGTCTAATCCGTAGGTGGCAGAATCTCCCGATATGAAGAATCCACTGAGGCCAATTATGCTGGTGCCCTGGCCAAACATAAAGCCAAAACCGACAGCCCAATAGGTCAGCAAGGCTAGCCCGAACACAATAATGTTCTTAGAAAGGATATTGACCGCGTTTTTCTGACGGCACATGCCCACTTCTAGCATGCCGAATCCGGCATTCATGAATACGACTAGGGTGGCACAGACTAGGATAAAAACAACATTGAGATTCCCTTGTTGTAGGGCAACCTGCTCAGCTAGGGCCTCTACGCTGACAGATTCTTGGGCAAAGGTGAATGTGGAGAATGCGATCGCACACCAAATCGAGGTCAAAAAAACTACCCTGAGCCGATGCTGATTAATCCATTGCATCAAGCGGACTAAAGCATCGTAATAACGAGTATCACCTCCGGTCGCAGGAGAACTACTCTCTCTTCGTTTAACGTGTTGCTCTGTATGACTAGACATTATGACTCCTAATTCATAAAGCGAGCAATCTATTTAATGGTATGAAATCGCTATTCTCTACATGTCAAAACAGCAGAAGCAATCAACAGTAACTACTGGTGAATGTAGACGATAGCCGTGATCAGAATGGCCAGTTTTAGGCTTAAAAAAGTCTGTTGTCAGACCCGCTGCAATTCAACGATCACGAGACTTGATACCTTAAAAGATTTCACTCGACTGGTTCTATGAAAAACCTTTACCACATAACGTGATCCTCAAGAACTCTAAAGGTAGAACCTCAAATGTCATGTAACAAAGGCTTATAGAGATTCCTTAGAAAAGTGTTTCTGTGGAATTACTGGTATTGAAACGCAGTCACTTAAAAAAGTAAAGCCTGATTGTTCGGTAAAATACTCACTCAATCAGTTGAAAAATAATGAAGAAAAATAAATAGTTCGGCTTTTTAGGAATGACATAAAAAAAGCGGACCGTTTTATTAGCCCGCATTGACAAACGTCTGAAAGTTCCGAGAAACTCTTCGAGTTGTCACTGTATCTTCAGTTATGTCCATTAGGATAATGAATCCAACCCGTTAAAGTAAAGTCGGAAAAGTCGTCTGTCAGCTTGCTTTATCGATTCTTTTTACCCGAGTTTATATTTTGAAGATGTCTAATCAGTGGGTGAGCCTAATCGTTTATAAGATAGAAGATCAGGTGTTTGATTTCGTCGAACAGGCCCCCAAATCCCCAGTTTGCCTAATTGGGAAGACTTAGTTCCTTCCATGGAAGGGGGCCTTGGGATCTGAAGCCTAATTGGGACAACCTACTTACCACAATAGCCTTGAGCGATAATTAGAGCTTAGCAAATGACTGCTTAACAGTGCAGCCGACCTGATGTCCGCGCTCAAAATATCAAGAATATTTGATAGGTTTTCATAACGAGGTTAAACCCTTCAGACACAGTACTTTTCGGCACAGAAAGAACACTTATCAACGGTCTTGATAATCCGTATCTTGACTGGGCTCTAAAAGAGATTTATAGTTTTTCTCAGGTCGCTTTGCGGCCCTACTACAGAACTGAATATCTGGCACTGTCGGCAGGTGTCCCACCACCTAACCGACAGCTGACCCACAGCTGTTCGAGGCAACTGCGGGCTTTGGTTATTATGCCTTAGCATCCCCGGTGTGCATACATCTTGTGCGGTTTGCTAAGGTGTTCGGTTCTGGTTTCCTTCGCAAACCCTACGTTTTGGAGATCAGAATCCATGT
>NZ_JADEXP010000058.1 GCF_015207065.1 Leptolyngbya cf. ectocarpi LEGE 11479
CCCTATGGTGCCTGCCCTGACTGCCATGGTTTGGGGAGCCATCGACGGTTTAATGCTGAGCTGGTGGTACCGGACCCGAGCTTGCCAGTGTATGCTGCGATCGCACCCTGGTCCGACAAAGACAACACCTACTATTTCTCTCTGTTATACAGCGTTGGCCAAGCCTACGGCTTTGAAATCCAATCCACCTGGTCTAGCCTCACCGATGAACAGCGCCACATTATTCTCCACGGTTCTCCCGACAAGATCTACATCGAAACCGACTCCCGCTATCGCGATAAAAAAGGCTATCACCGCAAGTACGACGGCGTTCTGCCCATCCTTGACCGCCAGTACCGCGAGAGCACGTCCGACCTTTATAAACAAAAGCTAGAGAAGTATCTGATCGATCAGGTGTGTGAAACCTGTAACGGCGCTAGACTGCGGCCAGAATCCCTCGCCGTGAGAATGGGGCCTTACAACATTCTTGACTTCACCAGTGTTTCCATTCGCGACTGTCTTTATAACATCGAAGACGTCATGGGAGAGAATGGCGGAGAGTCCGTTCTGAGTAAAAAACAACTGGCCATTGGTGAGTTGGTGCTCAAGGAGATCAAAGCCCGCCTCACATTTTTGCTAGATGTGGGGCTGGACTATCTCACCCTCGATCGGACCGCAATGACCCTATCCGGTGGAGAAGCCCAGCGCATCCGCCTTGCCACCCAGATTGGTGCGGGTCTAACAGGCGTGCTCTATGTCCTTGATGAACCCAGCATTGGTTTGCACCAGCGTGATAACGAACGACTACTAAAAACTCTCAACCGTCTGCGCAGCCTGGGGAATACCCTAATTGTGGTCGAACACGACGAAGATACCATTCGTGCCGCCGATCACATTGTAGATATTGGCCCAAAGGCCGGTGTTCACGGCGGTGACATTGTTGTTCAAGGCGACATGAAGGCGCTCTTAAAAAGTAAAGAGTCTCTCACCGGAGCCTATCTGTCAGGGCGAGAGGGGATCGATACCCCAGCGGAGCGGCGACCTGGCAACAACCGTAAGCTGCTGATTCGCAACGCCCATCGCAACAACTTAGAGCATATCGATGTTGATATTCCCCTAGGTAAATTTGTCTGTGTTACCGGCGTTTCTGGCTCTGGTAAATCCACTCTGATCAACGAGCTGCTATACCCAGCGCTGCAGCACAATTTTGGCAGCAAGGTGCCTGAACCTAGTCAGATGGAGCCGATCAAAGGTCTCAAAGCCTTGGACAAGGCCATTGTAATTGACCAGTCTCCTATCGGTCGTACTCCCCGTTCAAATCCGGCTACCTACACCGGGGTATTTGACGTCATTCGCGACCTGTTTGCTGAGACGATCGAGGCGAAAGCCCGAGGCTATAAGCGTGGTCAGTTCTCTTTTAATGTTAAAGGCGGTCGCTGTGAAGCCTGCGGCGGGCAGGGCGTCAACGTCATTGCCATGAACTTTTTGCCCGATGTGTATGTGCAGTGCGAGGTGTGTAAGGGGGCGCGCTATAACCGCGAGACACTACAGGTGAAGTACAAGGGTAAGACAATTTCGGATGTGCTCAATATGACCGCTGAAGAGGCCCTGCACTTTTTTGAGAATATTCACAAGGCCGCAACCAGACTGCAGACCATGGTGGATGTGGGTCTGGGCTATATTCGTCTGGGGCAGACGGCTCCGACGCTCTCTGGTGGTGAGGCCCAGCGGATGAAGCTGGCCTCTGAGCTAGCGCGTCGGTCTACGGGTAAGACCATGTATCTAATTGATGAGCCGACGACCGGGCTGTCGTTCTACGATGTACACAAGCTGCTGGATGTGGTGCAGCGCTTGGTGGATAAGGGCAATTCTGTAGTGATGATTGAGCACAACCTGGACGTGATTCGCTGCTGTGACTGGGTAATTGACCTGGGACCAGAGGGGGGCGATCGCGGTGGACAGATTATTGCCGAGGGCACACCGGAAGAGGTGGCCCAGGTGGAGAGTTCTTATACCGGGCACTATTTAAAACATGTATTAGAGAAGCATCCGCCCAAGGGATAGGTGCTGATTTGAAGCATTGCTGGTTAGAATTGTCTATACTTCGGTTAAGCAAGTGACCAAAGGAGTTGCTGATGCAAGCACAAGACCTTGTCCCTCAGGTACAAAAACTACCATTGGCAGAAAAACTGGTGCTGCTCAGTTTTTTAGTACAGACAATCCAACGAGCTATTGCCTCAGAAACTCAGGTTGAAAAACCTAAAGCCATCAGTCTCATGGGATTAGCTAAAACTCAAAAACCTGCACCATCTGATGCTGAGGTACAGACGATGCTGGCAGAGCACCGTGCGGAAAGATATCTTTACTACAACAGTTGCTCACTCGAACTGATTGATTTAGATCTAAATAGCGGGTTTCTTTGTAGGGGCAGTTACTGATTCCCCACTTGCTCAAGAAACCAATTCAGTAGAGGTTTTATGCTGTGACTGGGTGATTGACCTGGGGCCAGAGGGGGGCGATCGCGGTGGGCAGATTATTGCTGAGGGCACACCGGAAGAGGTGGCCCAGGTGGAGAGTTCTTACACCGGGCACTATCTAAAGCAGGTGTTGGAGAGATATCCGCCGCGCTAATCATGCATGGTCAAATCGCCTAAAATACCGACGTGTATCGCTCTTGTTTGCTATGGTCCCCCTGCCGCCAAAGTTTTTTAATACTGCAGGGCCTTGCGATCCTGAAATTCATTACATGTTGCCTGCTACAGGCCGTTTGCCACAGCTGAAAAAGCTGATTGCCCAGCGCAGCTACTTTGTGATTCACGCTCCTCGTCAAACAGGTAAGACGACTGCCATGCTAGCGTTGGCCAAGGAGCTGACCAGCAGCGGTCAGCATGCAGCGGTGCTGGTCTCTGTTGAAAGTGGTGTTGCTCTCGGTGATGACATTCACGCTGTTGAGCGCTCTATTCTCCAAGCCTGGCGGGAAGATGCTGAAGACCAGTTACCAGAAGAGCTGTGGCCTCCAGCTTGGCCTGAGGCTGAACCTGGTCAAGCCATTCGCTCTGCCTTACGGGCCTGGGTTAAGGCATGTCCTTACCCCCTGGCTCTTTTTATTGATGAAATCGATGCTTTGCAAGATCGGGCGCTGATTTCTATACTGCCTCAGCTGCGGGCGGGCTATACTGCTAGGCCCAAGGCATTTCCCCATACAGTTGCTCTCATCGGTCTGCGCGATGTCCGTGATTATAAGTTGGCATCTGGCGGCAGTAATCGTCTTCAAACAGCTAGCCCTTTTAACATTAAGGTCGAATCTCTGACTCTACGGAACTTTACCCGGTCGGAAATTGTTACTCTTTACGCTCAGCATACAGCGGCGACGGGTCAGGCATTTTCTCCGGAAGCCCTGGATCAGGTATACGAGCTGACCCAGGGACAGCCGTGGCTGGTCAATGCGCTAGCTCGGCAGCTGGTGGAAGTGATTGCACCCGATCCAACTGAGGGGATTACGTTAGAGCTGGTCAGTCAGGCTAAAGAACGCTTGATTCAGCGGCGTGATACGCATATTGATAGTCTGGCTCAACGGTTGCAGGAGCCAAGAGTTAAGGCAATTTTAGAACCGATGCTGGCAGGACAGCCGCTGGGGAATGTTCCCCCTGATGATATTGATTTTGTTTTGGATTTGGGTTTGTGTCGTCTGGATGATACTAACAGTCTGGTCATTGCTAATCCAATTTATCGGGAAGTGATGCCGCGTATGTTGGCGTTTTCGACGTCGGTTTCACTTAATTTTCTGCAGCCTACCTGGCTAACAGATGATGGCCATTTGGATACGGGTAAGCTAGTGACGGCATTTTTGGATTTTTGGCGACAGCATGGTCAGCCTTTGTTGCAAAATGTGAGCTACCACGAAATTGCTCCTCATATTGTGATGATGGCGTTTCTTCATCGTGTGGTTAATGGTGGGGGCACGCTTGAACGTGAGTATGCGATTGGCGTTGACCGGATGGATCTATGTTTACGGTATCAGGATGTTGTTCTTGGGATTGAGCTTAAGGTATGGCGGCAGGGGCGGCCTGATCCGTTGGCGGCGGGTTTGGAGCAGCTTGATGGTTATTTGTCGGGGTTGGGGCAAGCGACTGGCTGGTTGGTGATCTTTGATCAGCGAGAGAATCAGCCTCCGATTGCAGACCGTGTAGCAACAGAGCAGGTTGAGTCGCCGCAGGGTCGAGAAATTACGTTGATTCGTGGCTAATGCTTTGAAAGGAGGAAGTCGAAGGCGAAAGTTAATGGGTTAGTCGCGTTGAGGGTTGCTCAGGGCTTTCCTCCCTGAAACCCTCCATTCGTGGGGGCCGAGCCTCCCCCACACCCCCCGAAAGGAAGCTATCGTTGATTGCAAAAAAATCAGGTATAGCAAGGGTTACGGCGAGGCCAGGGCAATTATTATCGCGCCGACCATGATCTAAATTTTAATGGTTCTTTGTTAGGGAAGCGTAGCTGCTCAGGAGCAAGGCGTAAAGATAGAGAAATTAATAAAATCCATATCCCTCAACGTAATTGATAGAGGACTGAGCGGAGTCGAAGTCCGGTTCAAGTGGAATTTATTTAATCTCTGCTCCTAAGACATGTCCCACAAAGCTACATCTTATAACCCATTGCCGATCAAGATAAAGGGTGCCCAGTAGTAGGGATGGCTCATATCGTCAGGGATGGTCAGCGGCTGGCCGCGTTCATTGGTGATGGCAAGGGTGGCTCGTTCGCCACCGACGGCGGCGGGGTAGTTATCGGTGATCATGGCGATTTGGGCGGCCTGTAGTGCGGCGGCTTTGGTCAGGCCCTGGTTGAGGGCGGCGTAGAATGCATTCATTAAGATTTGGGTGCCGCCGTCGCTGACTTGCCAGAGCGAAGCCAGGGCGGCTTTGGCTCCGGCAATCTGGAGCTGAAATCCCATGCCTAAAATCTCGATGCCGGTGCCTAGTTCTATATTGCCCACGGCGGTTTCGCAGGCGCTGAGGACAAACAGATCGGCATTGGTTAGTCCCCACTCGGTGCGAATGGTTTCTAGAGTGACCCGCTCCTCATTGCCAAAGACAACAAATGACTCCTTGGGTCGTTCGGGGACAAAGGCGGCGTGGGTGGCTAGGTGCAGAATGTTGTAGCTGGCTAGCTCATCTTGCAGTGTATCGGGACTAAAGTCGTCGTTTAACAGAATGGTGGTGTCTGGGATCTGGTCGGCCAGGATAGAGACCTCGGTTTCGGTGGCGGGCAGGTTGGCAAACTCAAAGGGGGTGGATCTTCCGGCTATATCAAAGCTAAAGGCGCATTCAGCACAGGCGGCGGCCAGCACCTGACGCTGGTTGCTGGGTCGGTCGCCAAAGCTGGTGAGTGAGGCGGAGGTGATCTGGCTGATGCTGTAGGTTTGGGCTAGCCAGTTTTCGCCATCGTGCAGGGCGGCCAGGGGGAGATAGCGTAGTACGCCGTCGGGGGCATAGATGATGGTTTCGGTGTCGATTTTTTCTAGGTCTGCGGCTATTGGCGCGATTAGCCAGCTGTATAGCTTTTGTGCTAGGGGTTCAGCGGGTTTGTGAGGCGACTTGAGTATCTGGCCGTATGCGGTGACGGCGGCCTTGAGGTCATCGGCGGTGACGTCGACGGGGTAGCGGACCGGTGGGGCGTTGGGGGTGATCAGGACCAGCTCCAGCCGCTCTTCGAGGATGAGGGGATAGAGGATAACGCTGGTTTGGGGCAGTTCTCGCAGTTCTCGCTGAAGTTGGGCGTACTGGTTTTGCAGGTCTACAACCTGTCGGTCGCTGCTGGCCTGGAGTTCGGCTATGAGACCGGATACTTCGGGATGGTCGAGCCATTCGTTGAAGGAGGTGCGCAGTTCTTGCTGGCGGTCTTGCAGCTCGTTACGGCGGGCTTTGTCTGCTTCGGATAGGGGACGATTGGCGGGGTCTTGTAGTCGGGCTAGTTCTTGACCAGCGATGAGAATCTCGGTGTAGAGTCTCAGAACTTCGTCTTCAATTTCCCAGTAGCCGACGCCCTCGGTTAGGCCTGACCGCTGGACGTTGCCGAGAGATTCGTCCAGCTCTTGTAGTTTGAGCAGCTCGAGGACAGCCTGGGCTTCAAGGACGCGGTTTGCCTGTAGGAGCAAATCGGCGAGCTTGCGATAGGTGTCAGCAATGGTCTCTGTGTAGGACTGTTGCTGCTCCGGGGAGAGGGTTAAGTTGTCTTTACGGATGGTTTCGTAAACATTGACAGACTGTTTGAGAAAAATGATGGCCAGCTCAGCTTCCTCAGTGACTTTTAACAGTAAGCCAATATTGTTTAGGGTCGCTCCTTCACCTGCCCGATCGCTAATCTCACGGCGAATCAACAGCGACTGTTCATAGTAATCCAACGCTTGCACATACTGGCCTAAGTTGTCGTAAGTTCTACCAATATTGTTGAGGGTCGCCCCTTCACCTGCCCGGTCACCAATCTCACGAAAAATCGCCAGCGACTGCTCATAGTAGCTCAACGCTCGTGGATACTGGCCTAAGTTATCGTAAGTTCTACCAATATTGTTTAGGGTCGCCCCTTCGCCAGCTCGATCGCTAATCTCACGGCGGATCACCAGCGACTGCTCATAGTAGTTCAACGCTCGTGGATACTGGCCTAAGTTATCATAAGTATGGCCAATATTGTTGAGGGTTACCCCTTCGCCATCCCGATCGCTAATCTCACGGCAGATCACCAACGACTGCTCATAGTAGTTCAACGCTTGTGGATGCTGACCTAAGCTGTGGTAAACTGCGCCAATATTGTTGAGGGTGACTCCTTCGCTCGTCCGGTCGCCAATCTCGCGGAGAATCACCAACGACTGCTCATAGTAGTCCAACGCTTGTGGATACTGGCCCAAGCTGCGGTAAACTGCGCCAATATTGTTGAGGGTGACTCCTTTGCTCGTCCGGCCGCCAATCTCGCGGAGAATTACCAGCGACTGCTCGGAATAGTCCAACGCTTGTGGATACTGGCCTAAGCTGTGGTAAGTTCTTCCAATATTGTTGAGGATAACTCCTTCGCTCATCCGGTTGTCAATCTCACGGAGAATCACTAGCGACTGCTCATAGTAGTCCAACGCTTGTGGATACTGGCCTAAGCTATCGTAGGTGAGGCCAATATGACTGAGGGTGACTCCTTCGCTGGCGCGATCGCTAATCTCACGACGAATCGTCAAAGCCTGTTCAAACAACTCTAATGCCTCTCGATATCTAGCTTGACGATAGCTTGAAAGGCCAGCCTGATTTAGCCGCTCAGCCTCAAATGCTTTCGCCTCAGTTTCAGTCCCTGCCGTCGCCTTAATCCCATAGCTGCCCCGCCCGTCTGGACTGTAGGTCGTCGCCAGCACACTGTAAGTGCCTGTTTCCGGCAGCTGCATCACCAGTTCAGAATTCGTACTATCGTTACTGTCATCGTTGTCAGCCAGACGCTGATTGTCTGCATCAACCAGAAATAGCTGAGTATCAAACGCCTCGCTGGTAAGCAAAATTTTAACAATCTGTCCCGCCTGCCCCGTAAAGCTATATCTCTCGTACAGGCTACCGTCGTCAAAGGTCGCATCCACATCGTCTAACTCGCCCGTCACCTCAAACGGAATTTGTAAGCTAGTCTGCTTTGCCCGTTTAGCGAAGAAAAGCTTAGGCAGCGGTTGCCCTGTCTTGCTATCGGCTTTCTTAAACAGCGGCCAGTCTGACCATTGTTTGTCGACCAGGAGTCGGACTGCTGTCTGTTCCTGAAGCTGCTCCGCTGCGCTGGCGGTTTTCGGTAACAGCAGGAGCAGCAACGTCAGCGGAAGGCTAAAGAGCTTGTTCATTGTGTTGGGAGTTATCGATTGAGATTGGCTGTGTCATTGACGCCTGCAATGGGGTTTAGCTTTGGGCGGGATAATAAGGGTTTCTTCTTTATACCGCCTAGCGATCGCAACTCATTCACATCCCTACCCAGTCTATATAACAAGAAAATTTGATGTATCTAACTGTATCGAACTGAGCTTGCTTTCTGAGCAAAAAGTCTCTACCCTTATGCAATGGTCGCGGTTCAGCCGCTGCCAGACAACAGAACTAAATAGCCCGGCGTCGCCGGCAGGTGATTGGACCCACCTAACCGACGACTTACCCCCAAACTGACGGAGGCAGTCTGCGGGCTAGGACGATTATGCCCTAGCACCCACGATTTGCACTACATTTTGTGGGTTTGCTAGGGCTTTTTTAGTTCTGGTTTCCCGCCCCATGGCCTCGCCCGTGGGGCACCTGTCCTCTATCAAAAATTCAGAGAAACCAGAACCATGTTTCAAGATCCAACCCAGGGCGCAAACGCGTCCACCCATCAGCCTGACCTGCTGCCAGACTACACCTTCGAACACGGCCGCCATATCGTGCTGGGCACCCTCGGCTATGTCCAGACCACCATCAAACAGCTGCACAAACTCAACTACGCCGAGGCCAACGACTGGAGCCGTCCGCTACCCACCGGACGACCCAATGAAGTCATGGCGATTTTGACCAATAAGGTACAAGTCGATTAGGGGGAGGGTGCGATCGCACTCGTCTGAGACTTTCTTAGGATGGGTGCGATCGCATTCCAAGATAATTCATGTCACGATACTGCGAAACCAGAGCAGTTCAGACGCTGTAGAAAAATGAACAGCTTTGTACCCTCAGTGCATGATTTTATTGTGCGATAAATCCCTATCTAACCTAATTAGGTGCTCGTTTGTAATACCCGGCTTGAGCATGGCGATCCTATGCGGTGGCAACATCGCTGCCCCAGGAATAGTAGGCCAGCCGGTTTTAGCCCAAGAATCCTCCAAGGTCAGACAGCTGAGGGAAACCCGTGTCTGTCGTGGCTGTAATCTACGCGATGCCCGCTTGCGGGGAGCCTATCTGCAGGGAGCCAATTTACAAGAAGCGGATCTATCCGGGGCCGACCTGCGAGGAGCCGATCTGCGAGGCGCCAATCTGGTCGAGGCCAATTTACTCAATGCTGATCTGCGTGAGGCCGATCTGCGAGGAGCCCATTTAGAACGGGCTGACTTGGCCGGGGCTAACCTGGCCCAGACTAATTTTGGTGATGATATTGCCGTTGCTTACTTAGACCCCCAGTGGCAGCTGGCCTGGCGATTGGTGAATACGCCTGAGGATGTGCGGGAAGACCCCGACTTATTGGCCCTAGCCGATGTGGGTGCAGCAGACGCGGGTTTAATTGAGGGACTGGCCGGAGCAAACCTGAGCCACAGCGATCTGAGCGAGCTGACGTTTTCTAATTTTGACCTGACTCGCAGCGACTTTAGTAATGCCAAACTCTCGGAAACTCAGTTTGAGGGAGCAGCCCTAGATGAGAGTCGGTTTATGGCCGCCGATTTGTCAGGGGCGATCTTAACAGCGGCTCAGCTGCGGCAGGCAGATTTTAGCTTTGCTACCCTGACGGCAGCCGATCTCAGCGATGCCAATCTGGAAGACGCGACGCTGACCACAGCCGATCTGAGCGATGCGAGTCTGGTGGGTGCCAACCTGAGAGAGGCGGAACTACTGCAGGCCGATCTGTCAGGAGCGATTTTAGACGAGGCGGTGCTGGCTCGCATTGACCTGCGACAGACAACGTTTGCCGGACCGGGAGGCGCCAATGTTGATTTTAGCCGCAGCGACCTGAGCCGAGCGGATTTGAGTCAAGTCATCTCGTTGGCAAATGCCAACTTTGAGCAGGCTAACCTAGAGGGAGCAAACTTAAGCCGGATCTGTTTTGCCGATGGAAGTACTGATGGAGAAGAGACTCCAGGGGCTTCTTTTAGGAGAGCTAATTTGATGGGGGCCAATTTGCAATCAGCGGTGTTAGAGCATGCAAATTTTCATCAGGCATTGCTGAGCGGTGCTAACTTGAACTATGCCGATTTGGACCATACGGATTGGACCCAGGCAAATGTTGAAAATGTAACCCTCCGCTTAGCGAGTCTAGAACAGCCGACAATTGCTGATACGACCTTTGATGTGGTAGCTGAGATGCCCGCACCTCGGGGGGCTCGGCTTGGCGTTAACGGCTGGAATGTTACGGCGGATGAGCTTAGGACTGCTCAGCCACGGGATTGTTTTGCAGACATAGAGCCTCACAACCCACTTGTCCCTTGAGTGGACAGCCCTCGACTAGCGGTGGGCTTTGAACCCGACGTGGGCCAAAGCCTCATGACCAACACAGGTGGAAGATCTTAGTTTACGTAAAAATACTGCGAAACTCGGCTGGTTTGATCGCTATAGAAAAACAAACCGTCCTATTCGTTGTTAATGAATGAGCCTAGTGAGCCTATGCCGTCAGATGTTTTTCCATTGCCAGCGCTGACGCCGTTAACTCAGCTCAATGTGCAGGACAATTTGCGAATTAATGCAGAGCGCTGGCAGCTGGCCCATCAGTATCATCAGCAACGGCAGAATGTTCACTATCAGGCGCTGTGGCAGCCTGGCATTGTCTACGGCCTGGGGGTAAAACTAATTGCTCCGCCCGTAGGAATTGCGCCCCAGTTTCAAACCAAAAGCTGGATTGAGGTACAGCCAGGGTTTGCTATTGACGGAGAAGGCAATCCGATTGTGGTAAGTGAGACGACAGATCGCACCTATCCCATCACGATTCCACCGCTGACGCAGGGTGTGCAGACGTTGCATATCGTGCTGCGACACGTGGACCCGCGACACCTAGAGCTGCCTAATTCGACCGATCGGCTGCAGGAACAGTTTCGTTTTGATCAGCGAGTCAATCGGCTAGATCCTAAAGACATTGAGCTATGTCGTGTACGGCTTTCACCGGGGCAGGATAGTCTAGCGATGCCCGCCCAGGGGCTGAGCCCGGCGCTAGGAGAGTTGGATCTGACCCGGCGTCGGTTTGCGCAGCTGCGATCGCAACGGTCTCTTAACCTCGGTATCCTGCCCCAAAGCCAGTACTACCCTGCCCTAACGACATTATGTCAGGCAATGCAGGTGCTCTATCCTAGTCTGCACTGTCAGCTGCACCCCGTCACCCAGATCGATCCCACGTTGGACGCTATCTGTTTAGAGGGCAATCGCCTGATCGAATGGCACCAGTCGCCCAGCCACTCAGCGCTTTTGCAGGCGGTTAAAGACTATTCCGGCAGTCTGATTATTGTTGCTGAGCGGTTTGATTCAACACTGCAAGAGAGTTTAAGACGGCTGCAGCGCCATTTGAATCTGCAGCCAGTTGTTGCTTCGCATTTGATGGCTCGATATCCTTTTTTGTTTGGTAAGCTGCCTGATTTCTCTCAAGCAAGCGTATGGATTGACGGTCGCATCGTGATTGTGCCATCAACCCTGTTTGACCATTGGCAGGGCAAAGACCAGTCTCGCGAGACCATTAGAACCTGGCATGAGTTCGGCATTAACCTGTTGTATTACGTCTGGTACAGCAGCCATATTCAAACGCTTTTACGGTAGCTATCATGATTGTGACTACTCCCATCAAAGTTGAATTATCTACACATCACATTGTGTATACCCCCAGCGATGAGGGAGATAGGGCTACGGCGAACCCAGCCCCCGACCTGGCGGTGACCGTCACGAATCTCTCTCAGGTGTTTGCCAGTTTTCAGGTGGCTCTGCATGTGGAAGGGCAAACCCCCAACAATATCGGAGAGTGGTATCGGGTAGAACCCAATGTAGGAGCTAAAAAACCGCCGGGCGATCGGACAACGTTTTACATCAGTCTGACCAATGCTCCAATTCCGGCCTATGGCACCACAATCCCGGTCAAGCTGACGATTGTTTCAGCAGAACTCGTCGATGCCGATGTGAGTCAGCCGCTTTATATTCAAATTTTACGGCCTGCCAAAACCCTGAAGGTTTATGTGCCGCTGCAGGATCTGCAAGTTACCCCCGGTAGCCGCCTACGGATTCCTGTACTGGTGTACAACCTCAATCCCACGCCGCGCCATGTCACTGTGCGGCTGCAGGGGCTGGAGCTAGACTGGCTGCCAGAAGGCATTGAAAAGTCGGTCTGGATTGAAGCAGGCGGCTCGAGTGAAACTGACTTTTGGTGTGCTCCCGCGTCTGTGCCGGGTAATTTGCACCAGGTACGTCCATTTACCATTGAGGCTACTGACGCTGACGGCAATGGCACCAGCATTGGTAACCGGCTGGAGATTTTGCCCTTTGGCCATACGCAGGTGAGCGCCCTCGACACCGACCAGATCGTGCCGAACAGCCGGTCCTGGCAAAAGCAGCAGACCGCCCGCTACCCATTTCAAGTTTATAACTGTAGCAATGTCTCTCAAACGGTCGTGCTACAGCCTGCTGAGCATTGTCTAAGAGATACCGACCAGGTCACATCTGACCCTGTTGCTGTCTCGCCGGATCAGGTCGTTGACCACGAGTTTATTGTTGAGACCCGCCGCCCTCTGCTGGGCTGGTCCCGCCTGCGGCAGTTGGAAGTATGGCCCCAGCTGACCTATGCTGATTCTGCTGAAGCCATCGCCAATGTCAATGTGCAACCGGCCAGTCAGTCGCTAACGCTAACGGTACGTCCGGTGGTGCCTGCATGGTTACAGCTGCTGTTGCTGCTGCTGGGCTGTTTGGGTATAGGCTGGCTCTGGCTATTGTCGCCGCGTCCGCTGCACCAGGGACCGGTCAACAGCTTGGCGCTAATTTCCAACGGAGATGCCGTCGCTAGCGGTTCTCGCGACCAGACGCTGCGCCGCTGGCAGGTCTTTCATGCAGCTTGGCTACCAAATGTGCGTCGGCTTGGGTTTCGCCAAAAGATTGAGACCGATGAACATCCGTTTCAGTCGGCGATTCGCGTGATTGAACCGCTGCCCGCGCAAAATAAACAGATCGCGGTTGGTCTAGAAAATGGGGATATCCAGCTGTGGAACGTGGACCCGCCTGAGTATGTTCCTTCTTTTTTGGATGGTATCACCGTCAGGAATAAAGTCTTTGACCTGGCGTTCACCCAAAATTCTCGATATTTGTTTAGCGGCCATGGCAGCGGAGAGATCTACCAGTGGGATAGATCAACCGGAGAACAAAACGTGCAGCCGTTATTTTTGGCAACACCCGTCTCGTCACTTGATGTGATTGAACGAATATCAGGGGGGAGCTGGGTTGCGATCGCAGCTCAGTTTAACCGACTAGTGCTGTGGGACTGGCAGCGGCAGCGAGCCTACGATATTCGCTATACCTGGTTCAATGATAGCGAATATGCTCCGGCCATTTTGCCAGTGACCAGCAGCAATAGCTATCTAACAGCGGTCGATGTAGCCGACAACGGGACCCGAATGATAACGGCAGACAGCGTTGGATTTATTACCCTGTGGGATGTTGATAGCCTGATTCAATGTGCTACCGCCTCCACCCAGCCCTCGCCATTCGCTGACGCAACTGAAAAAAGCGGTCAACAGTTACTGGTCGCCGACTGTCAGCAGGCTGTCCTCCATCAGTGGTCCCAAAACTCAGCTGGCCTGGCCGTGCGAGATGTCGCCATTACCGCTAATGGCTGCTACATTGCCAGTACCGGTGACAGCGGCCATATCGATCTTTGGCGGTTTGACCACAAAAATCAGCTCAAACCGTTTAATCTAGACTCTTTTCCCAAACACTCTCTCAATACGGTCGATATCCATCTCACCAAAAATGACGGTGAGCGCCCCAATAAAAACGATATTGTTCTAGTTGCCGCAGATACGGCGAACCATCGCGTCCAGCTGTATCGAAAATCTCTCTCTCCTAACCCCTGCCAACAGGCTACTGAGCCATCAAGTCCAAATTCTGGACTAGAAGCACCGTAAACTGCACCCCTCGCTCACGGCTCTATCCTAGTTTCAACACGCCCTATTCCGTACCCTATGTAAGCCAGCCATGGTATCGACGCTGCAACATCTATTTTTAGATATCCAAGGGGATAATCAAGACACCAAACCGGGCGGAGAGCCGATTCACCGCATCATAACGCTCCATAATCGCGGGGATCGCGCGGCCTATTTAGAGCTGTGGGTGGAGGCCACCGATCAGCGATCAGCTGGAATTGTGCAATGGGTCACCTTCAATAAGTCTGAATCGGAGCTTACTCTGGAGCCTCGCCAAAGTTTAGATGTCACCCTCACGATTACAGTGCCCCTACAGGCAGAAGCCGGATTTTATGGCTACGACATTCGGCTGCGCTCTTCTCAATATCCAGGGGAAGAGGTCCAGCGCAACCAGCAGCTACATATTCTGCCGTCCGATCAAGAAGCTCGGCTGCGCAGTGAGCCCCACTTAACGGTTACCCCTGTAACCGATTCAGATCATCCCCATATGCTGCAGTCAGGGGCCAAACTGGACTTGACTCTCACCGTTGACAATCCATCCCGGCGTACCGATCGCTTCTTTTTACACTGTGACAACCTGCCCCCCGACTGGTATACGATTCAGTATCCTGAAAGTGATGGGGCGGTACCGGGAGTCATTACCTTTACCGATGGGCTACAGCTAAACCCGCGAGAAAGTGGCCAAATCGTTATGGCCATTCATCCCCCTCAATATTCTCCTGCCGGCAGCTACTACCCGACATTGAGACTGACCTCTAGGGCTCGACCGGAGATTACCCTGCTCAAGATTGTCTACTTTACCCTGGCTATCGATGAACGTCTGGCCGTTGAGCTGATGCCCAAAACCCTGGCGATTCCGCTCAAGAATCGATATTTTGAGGTGTTGGTACACAATCGCGGTAACCTCGAAAGACAGCTTGTTTTCCAGGGTAGGGATCCCGATCGACGACTGCGCTATCAGCTGCAGCCCGCTGAGGTTCGCCTCACACCTGGAGAAGAGGCAAATTTATACCTGTATGTTAACCCTCGCCACTGGTGGCAAAAAATATGGCGACTGCGCGATCGCACCGTTGAATTTGAGCTACTGGTAGAAAATATAGCCACCGACAGCGACTATAATCCAGCCCTCCCTCACCCCCTGCCAACGGGTACCGTTAACCTAAAAGCGCGCCGACGCTGGCTCTTTTGGTTGCTGTTATTATCTACCGCGACTACGGCGCTGCTAGGATTGTTAGCCTTAGCCTGGCACATGTTTGTTTGGCGACCCAGTCTGGTGCCTAAAATCGCCAGTTTTAGTACTACTCAAGAGACGTATCAGGAAGGCAAACCCGAACCTATCAGCTTCAGCTGGGAAATTACTAACCCTAAAAAAGTAGGACAGATTGTCCTGAGCCAGGATGGAACCAATATATTGCAACTGTCACGCATTTTTGTCGATATTGATGAAAACTTTTTGACTGAGCGGTTTGATGAAAAAAGCGTTGATACTCTTTTATATCCACCCTTAACCGAACAAGGAAGCTGTAGTCTTGAAACCAAAATCGACAACCCATCTCCTCTACAAATCTTGCTTAGGGTCTATCGTCGAGCCAGACGACTACCGGCCAATCCACAATATTTAAAGTGCCGAACGATTGTGCCAGCAGATTTTTTAACAGAAGAACTAGAAGCATCGGACGAAGCGTCAATAGCCACACAGCGATTACCGAAAGAAGGTACCTACGAGTTTCAGCTACAGGTTTTTACAGGTCAACAACTCACTGAAACCACCAGCGAAGCCGCGAGTGAAACCATCAAAGCAGGTCGATTTACTGCCTTTAAACAAATTCTGGGCTTAGGGGAACCTGAAGGTCCGCAACTAGTTGATACCGCTGTACTAGAGAAAGTCGCAGTAGCCGCTGCAGATCCTCCAGAAATCTTGGAGTTTAAGGCAACTCAGTCAGACTATCGAACAGTTAGCGTATCGACTGTCCTAGCAGAGGCATCGCCAGCTGATGCTCAAGCATTGCCAGCTGGCGCGCAGCTTTCAGCGACAGAGATTAACAATAATGCTGATACCGTAGCGCTGGCGGAGACCACAGCAGAGATCGATCCGCAACTGGTTCCCGTAAAATTAGACTGGCAAATTAGTAACCCAGACGATATTCAAGAACTGCGCTTGACCAGTTTGTCTCCCGATGGTGCTGAAAATACCGAAGCCGTTTCATATCCCATATTAGAAGAGAATGTAGAGCAAAAGCTTTTATCCTTAGAGGATTATTGCGACATCGTACCAGCCTCACCAAATACGACAGTAGGTCCAGATATTTTAGTGTGTAACGATGTACCCACTCAAGCTACTCAAGTAGGAGACTATGTTTTTTATCTCACCGTTGTTACTCGAGATGGGATAGAAGAAGCCCCTATTCTAAAAACAACACCAACAATCAGCATAAAGCCACCTGAACCAGCCATTGTTGACTTTGCAGTGAATGGGGAAAGTGTTGAGCAGACGCCTCGGCGTGTCTACGTTCTAAACCCAGCGCGAGGCAAGATTGATATCACTCTGAGCTGGGATGTAAAATATGCTGAATTGATAGAACTGTTGCCTGCACCGGGGAAAGTTGTTGAACGTGTAGACGAGATGGTCTATACGCTCAGCGCCGCTCCCGGTGCAGAAACAATTACCCTGCGCGGTGTCAACGAGCTAGACGAGGAAATTACCCGCTCGGTCATCATCGAAAAGGTTGCATTTGAACCTGGCGCACAGCCTGTTCCCCTGCAGTCTTCTAGACGTTCATCTCGTCCTGTTGATGCAGGAGATGTTCCAGAAGGGTTACCATCGCTGCCACCACCGCCGACAGTTTTACCCGTCCCAGACATTGCTCCCATTCGAACTCCACCCCAGGCTAACTAGAGAATAGCTCGAAAATGAAATAACCCGTAGATCGAGTTTCGACTCCGCTCAACTCTCGAAGCTAGAAGATTGAGCCTATAAAGACTTTTTAGCCAGGTGTTCCATAAACGACCGATGCATAAACAAATAGCCCCCACCGGCTCGTCGTAGCACCATGCTCCGAGTCACAAAATTAAGAAATCGAGCATAGTTCCATGGGGCTCGACGATTCCACCAAAGGATAATCCGGATAATCAAGTGCTGGATCAGAACTTGACCAGAGCGCTGTCCGCCCAGCAGTGCAGCCAACAACCCAATGGCTCCCGCAATCATGGCATATTCATAGGGATTACCATGGGCATACTGCCAGGCAATTAGCATGCCTGCAGGCCCCATGACAATAGCTAGTAAAACAGCATTACCTATCGCTTTTTGCATGCCTTGGTTAGGAACAACAATATCTTTTGGCTCAGGTGTACTGCCTAGAGAGAAACCGCCGTAGGTGGCCGAGAGAGCCGCAATCAGAAAGAATTCATAAGCGATTTCAAACCAGTAGTCTCCATGATACTCATTGAGTAAAAATAAACGCAGGGGTAGATAAATGACAAGATAGGCCAAACAACCGATTCCCGTAAAGCGTAAAGCACTCAGCCAGGACCAGGTGACTTTGTGGATAACAACCAGCTGACTGCGCATTAGGCCCCAAAAAAAAGCCATGCCTAACCAATCAATTAAAATAGGAGAAAGCCTTGCTATATAAGTCTTATTAGGCCCTAAATTCATAAAAGGATGGGCCAAAATCCCAAATAAGACAACATAGACGGAGGCGGTGACAAATCCAGCTAAGATCTGAGGGATAATTCTCCGCAAACCTATAAATAGAACGCTCACTAACACCGAGCTAAAAATACCAACTCTCAATATAGGCAAAAAAAATCTAGTAGCTTCCCCGGTGTCTTGCCAACCAGCCATCGGAGTCATATGACAAGCAGAAATAACACCTGTCAAAATACCCACAATAAGATGGCTGTTCAGCCGGAAGCCTTGGCGCTGGCGTCGAGTGTCCAGCCAGTCAGGGGTAAGCTGCTCGATAAAAAACGTGGTCTGGTCATGCTCCACCATTCGCTTTGCCAGCCAGATCAGCCAGGCCCGAATTTCTTCTGGCGAATAGGCTTTATCTCCATAGCGTTGGGACGGTGCCAGTCGTCGATCCACCGGTTGTTTACGGTTGAGTAACCGATTTAGCACAGCGTCGTACAGATAGGCGCGATGATCGTCTAAACAGGTAAAGGACTGCAGTTCTGATGTCGGCTTATGCTGATAGGCCAGGGCCATGACGTTGAGCATCAACGGAGTTTCGGCCAGTTGTTGAAAATCTGAATTCGATCGAATAGCTTGAATCAGACTGGCAAGACTTTGATTCTGCGAGAATTGCCCCAAATATTCAGTTGCCTGGTTGAGAGTTAGAGGCTGCAGTTTAAGCGAGGCTTCTAGCTGTAGAGCATCAGTAGCCGTTTCATACTCGACTATGCGGCTACAGACGATGCATTCTGTATGCCGGTAGGTGCGCAAAAACTGATTGATCTGGCGGATGCAAACATTGCGCAAATGGGAGCGTACCTCATCTAAACCATCCAGCAGCAGCAGCAGCGTCTGCTCTTCAATAAAGCGACGTCCCCGAGCCGCATCCAGGCTATACTGCTGTTCTAGCTGAGTCACTAACCAGCTGGTAAAATTACGACCTGCAGGCGGTAAACCATAGGTAGACAGGTTAAAAACAACCGGAATTGGCTGAGTAAGCTCGCTATCTGCGCCCCTATGTAACTCTCGAAGCAGCTCCAGCAGGGCAATTGTTTTCCCAGAGCCAGGTGCCCCTAGAATTAGCAAACGCCGTAACGGCTTGATGTCATTAAACTGCTCAATCAGATTAGTGGAAGCAGGCAGCGGATGAAGCGTATCCAGGTGCTGAGGATTTTCCCAAACGATGTTGCGGTACTGAGCCAAGGCCGATGGTTGGTTAGTGATATCGATACGTAGCGTTTGCCACTGCTCGCTAAAGCTCAAAGCATTCCGCAGATAGTCCTGCAGCCACATTTTTTGCACCCGCTGGAGCAAGTACTGACGATCTGCCGCTGTAATCCGAGCGCGCAAATCAATCCCTAACAGTCTGATCGCTGACCGGAATAAGGGACTATGGGGTAACGATCCCCGCAGTAAATCAACCACCTGATCAAAGAGGTCCTCCCAGGTATCCTCAGATTCTGCAGAACCTGAACTATCGGAGGTATCTGCTGTATTAGAAAATGGGGTATCTGTTTGGGGTGCCTCACAATCTTCGGCGTTCGCTTCCGTTTGTCCAGATTGCTCATCGGTCGACTGATCTTGGGATCGGGGCCAGCGCTCATTGATTTCCCTAAGATTAGCGTCCGTATCGGTCGACCAAAGGGTAAATGTACCGTCTACAATGCGCTGACCTTGCTTTTTACCTCGCAGCCGCAGGCATTGAACTGTTTGTTCTAAATGGTCGAGGGCTTCTTTAAGCTTGGGTTTACTATCTATTAACGCCTGAGACTGATATCGAAACTGTACTAGCTCAATCAAAAGCGGGCGGGTGCTCTGGATGTCTAGCTTGGGCGAGTCAGTATGCCAGTCTGCTTGGTGACAGCGTAGTCCTTTTTTTCGCAGCTGTTCCGAAAAATCTGGGTCTAAGTGATCATTGCTGAGGTCAAGTAATGCTTCCAATAGCTGGCTAGTTTTTTTTCGAGAAACTTCTCCGTAGGCGAGGCGACCCATAGGTTTATTGAAAATGCGGGTTTATTTGGTCAGACTGTCGTAAAGGGTTGGTGTACCTGAAGATGAACCGTGCATACCATAACTCTATCGATTAAATGTCGATCTATTCGCTCAATGTTTCTCCATGTTCGTAGTAAAGATACGTAAAGTCTGTACTACATCATCCAGGCTATAGGCTGCTACTAAACCTCTAAGTAAAGATACGTAAAGATTATGCTACATTACCCCAAACTACAGGCCACCCCAATCTGCCAAATAATAGAGCTTACAGCAGTTTGAGGCTTATATTCAGCGGATTTGAATTGAGGATAGTTTTCTGACTAAACTCACCGCGTATGCATCTGTTCACCAAGCTATGGCTAGTACACGTTCGGTGTAATTTTCAATTTCTGAATCTGTATGTAAGTATGTTGCGTAACAAAAAGTGTCACCTGTCAATACTTTCGACAGGTAATCTAAAATGTGGCTCATTAATGTGACTTACTGCTGACTCTCCTACTTTGAAAATTTTGATTCGGTATCGGTCAATTTTTTTAAACTTCATCTACTCAGCACTTGTGCACCAGCGGTTTTACTTATAAAAGGTGAGTGTATCTGAAATTCAATGTCACTTAAAAAGAGTCTAGCGGTAAACATCGATTTCTTTTTTACAACACTCATTGGTGGTGCATCAGTTCTTGCATAAACACGTAGATCAGCAGCTACTAACATGCTGAAGATTCATCTGGGTATTTAATATGGGCAGTGTATCGGTTTTGACAAGGACTCCTGATTTAGCAGGACATCCATTAGATGTTAAACTACGTCGTTTAGTAGCTAAGGCTCGTTGCCACCCTGTCGGAAGTTCTCAACGGCAATCCGCTTTTAGCGAGATTTTTCGGCTTGTCATGCAGTCTAAAAAACTTTGGCGGGAATCTAGCCCTTACTATGCCGATGCACTGCAAGAAATGTGGGAGTACTGTTTTCTAAACGTGGACGATCCTGAGGATGGGTATCAGCCAGATGTGTGTCGAGTAACTACATGGCTAGACAATCGCCTCAAAAAGATTCTTCGACGTTATCGAGATAGAAGCCGCCGCCAGCTAAACAGACACGCCTTTGCTGTCCAGTTTGAGAGCGGTCAGATCCTTGACCCGGTTGATAGTCTGACGGCTCCACCAGATTCTCAATACGCGATCAGTATTTTGACTCATCTATTGAGCTGGGTAACTGAGGATCCCGATGAGGTGCTCCGTTGTCGGGTATGTGCGAAGTATCGTCATATTAATGCTCAGACACTACTGCTACGCCGTTTGCCACCGATGGAACAATCTTGGGCTGACATTGCTGTGGAGTTAGGGGCGAATAAGACCTATATCGCTCAATGGTACAGCCGCTACTGTAATCCCTTTTTGAGGGAATGGGGCTGCCAAAATGGCTATGTAGACAATTCGTCTGACTAAACAGATACAGATGAAATAATTGCTGATGACTATGCCTCGATATTCAAAGTCTCGAGATGTGCGGCAGCGAATCCATGGTTTTACACTCATCGAAACGCTGATCACAATCGTCATTATTGGGTTGCTGTCAGCGATCGCAGTTCCGTCTCTGATGGGTCAAATCACCAAGGCAAAAGAAACTGAGGCCAAGATAGCGCTGGATTTTCTAAGGAAGAATCAGTATAGCTTCTATTTAGAAAACCATAGTTTTACCAAGAATTTGCAGGAGTTAAATTTTTCTGCGGCTGATTCGAAAAACTATGAGTATTTTATTGAGGCTCTTGAAGATTATTCTCCATTGAGCGGACGATTGCATTTAGCCTTTTCGAAAAGGAAAGGCATGCGATCTTATGGCTCCGTCATCTATCTAAAGAATGGTCAATTAGAGGAATGCGGTCTATTGGCAGACGATATTAGTGCGGAACATGCTTCTCTTGAAAAATTACGATTTATTTTTAATGCGATTCAGCACTATGAGCAGTATTGTTCATAAAAAGCTTTTGACTGTTGCAAGATAGATAGCCTTTGCAACAAGTAGGTTGACCTAAGTCAGCGGCGCTACGCTTCACTTTGTTCTACTGATGCAGTTTATTCGACGGAGGTAAATGGAGCTACAAAAAACGGACTTTACCAGATCGGATGAGAACGCAGTCTAGAATGGGAGGTGATGGTGCTAATCGTAGTGATACTTGCAGGCAATGATGATGATTTCATCGTCTGTAACTTTATAGACTAAGCGGTGTTCATCGTTGATACGTCGTGACCAATAGCCTTGTAATTCATGTTTGAGGGGTTCTGGTTTACCGAGACCAATAAAAGGGGAGCGGTCAATATCCTTAATGAGCTTAACAATTTTGCGATAGAGCTTTTTGTCCAGATTTATCCACTGGTTAAAATCTTTAAATGCAGAAGATTCAAAAACAATTTTACGGCTCATTCAAGTTCCTCAAGCTGAATCGAGATGCGGTTATTGCCAGCTTCAATATTGTTTTTAGCTGTCAAAAGGCGCTCTCGGTTGGCTGGGGACTTTAACAGATAGTCAGTTTCATCTACGGTGTACACGAGGATCTCAATTTCCTGATTTTGGAAGGTTGCCTTCAGTCCTTCAAGAAAGTCCTGATTCAACTCACTTGCATTTAAGCGGTATGTGGTCTGCATGGGAAAGCTGTTAGTGGGTTACAGGTCTATTTTATTCTGTGGTTGGCTAACTGTGCATGTCTTTACTTTATTCGAATAACCTCTCCAGTGGAGGCGTTTGCCTTGATGATAATAGGCAATGTCTGCATGAGGAATAGTATTTTGGTGCAGTCGCAGAAAGTTATTTTCTTGTGTCAAGAGAACATGTTGTCGCAGTACGGTAAAAGATAGCTGCTTCAGATGCACCAACCAGGCTTTCTTCAGTTGATAGTTGGTACATCAATACCTTGGCTCTTTAGTGATGGTGCGATCGCACCCGGTCAATTCAATCAGCTTAAACTCGCTACAGCAGCTAAGCCATCCTAATGTTGCGGGTCAAGATGACCATCACCTCATTGGGTCGCCCGGTGGATATGGGCTTACTCCAATCGTTAGGCTCCGCGTAGTGCTTAGTGTGCAGCTCCATAATGGTGAGCTGCACTGCGCTCAAGCTACCGAACATCATATGGCGCACAGTTTCAAACTGCGGAGATAGTTCGGGAATAGGCAAAACGATGGACGCCGCCGCGCCCTGGGTTTGATCTTGAAACATGGTTCTGGTCTCCAGAGAGGGATTGACCAGAACCCAAGCCCAGCCACCCACGAAAATTAGTGAAAATCGAGGGGGCTAAGCCATAATAGCCTTAACCGCCGAGATCCCCGGTTGATCTTCGGGGGCTAGCCATCGGTATGGTGGGTGGAATCACCGACCGATGGTGCCAAGATTGAGTTCTGAGGTCAGGCTGTAAACACAGCCTTCAGTAACCGTAATGCACTTTGCTTCACCAAGCAAGATACCCCAAGCTAAAATTTGTTACAGATCAACAAAACTTGATTTGAAGCATTGTTACTTCCGACCACTAGTTCAAAAGTCAGCGGTGCTCTACGCTCTACTATCAAATCATTACGGTAGAGAATATTTTTTAGATATTGTTTTCTCAGTAACGGAAGACATTTGATCGAGCCAGAGGCTATAACCCCAGGCAAACGGCGTTAAAGAGATCAAAGCGCAAAAAAAAGCGTTTAGAAAAATAGACCGCTCTTCAGGATTAAGAAAGGAGAGTAAAAGCACAGGGCCGATGCCGCGAATTCCCTTGCTCGTTGAGAAATCAACCTGCGTATCAGCGTTTTTATAGTCATCACGGAAATCGGACCATGCTTGACTGTAATGCTGTTGGGCGCTAGCATTTGCGGGCTTGATGGCAGTAGAAATTTTGATTTTTGTGATGGGAAATTCCTGCGGTTCTAGGAGTGTTTTCAGGTTAGTGGTGTCTTGCCAGGAAGGGATCAGGTAAGGCCTTGATAGGCGGGTTGTTGTCACTTGTTCCTGGTAAGTTTCAGGACGAGTTCTGGTTTCTGTATTCCCCTGTGAGTCGGTATAGGTTTCTGTTACCCAACGAGTTCGCCATTCATAGTGATAGGCATGAACGTGGAAATTAATATAGGGTGCTTTATCAGTCAGAGATTTAAGGTATTCCTTAGTTTCTTCTTCAGAGCGGATATTTCGTAAAAACTTGAGCGGTTGAAATAGTGCCAGGGAAGCAAAAGATAACGCCAAAGCCCCACCCATATAGAGCTGAATATTGGATGTGTGGATGCTGGAGGTATGGTTTTGATAGCCTTGCACTGGGGCAAGCAGGCGGTCGTGCAAAAACCATATTATGAGGCCAATGAGAATAAGATCAACCAGTATACGAAAACCTGCGGAAGGCTGTTGGTCTGTTTCTGGATTGTTTTTTCTGGCATGGCCATAGGAAACAACGGCTAG
>NZ_JADEXP010000059.1 GCF_015207065.1 Leptolyngbya cf. ectocarpi LEGE 11479
CCTTTGGATGGGGACTGAGTTTCCCTCCTTGGTAAGGGGGACTAAGGGGGGTAATGCAGGATTTTAGGCTCTAGCTCGAGATTTATGCACACGGTAAATAGCTAGAGGGGTTGCTCAGGGCTTTCCTCCCTGAAACTCTCCTGTTCGTGGGGGCCTAGACTCCCCCACACCCCCCGAAAGGGGTTGTTGTTTGTGGCGAATATTTCGGTAAGGGCGGAGTTACGGTGGGGTTTAGGGTAAATATTGTCCCACCGCTATGATTTTTATATTTCCGGAGCCGACTTCAAAGTCCTTCTCCCTGGGGAGAAGGATTTAGGATGAGGGCTCGATATCTCAAGCTACTCTTCGACTTTTAAACTAACTCTCTTTCTTCTGCTTTATCCTGACTAGTTTTTTATTTCCCTATGCTTGAAGTTACTAATCTCACGAGACACTTTTCTGTTGCTTCTAAAACTCCTGGCTGGTTTCCAGGTGGGTCTGGAGCGCGATCTCTTCATGCTGTGGATGGCCTGAGTCTCACGATTCAGCCGGGGGAGAGTGTTGGCCTCGTAGGAGAGTCTGGATGCGGTAAGTCTACGTTGATTCGCTTAATCTCACGGTTGCTGGAGCCTACGGCTGGGAGTATTGTCTTTAATGGGGCTGATATTGGTCAGGTGTCGGTGGGAGACTTTGCCCATAGTTCCCATCGGGCGAAGCTGCAGATGGTGTTTCAGGATCCGAGTGATAGTCTTAACCCGCGTTTTACGGCGTTTGATACGATTACGGAACCGATCCGGCGTTTGGGGTCAAAGCGGGATCGCCAGCAGCTTCGGCAGCGGGCATCTGAACTGGCTCTGCAGGTGGGTTTACCGCAGGAGTTGCTGAGTCGGTTTCCGCATCAGCTGTCTGGGGGGCAAAAGGCGCGGGTGGGGATTGCGCGGGCAATTGCACTCAATCCTACGTTGCTGATTTTGGATGAGCCGACGTCGGCGCTGGATGTGTCGGTGCAGGCGGTGATTTTGCATTTGCTGGCGGATCTAAGGCAGCAGCTGAATATGAGCTATTTGTTTATTTCCCACGATCTGAATGTTGTGAGGTTGCTGTGCGATCGCATCTTGGTGATGTACCTGGGTAAGCTGGTGGAAACGGGGCCGGTGGATGATGTTTTTCTGCGGCCCCGGCATCCTTACACCCAGGCGCTGATCTCTGCTATTCCTTCGTTTGAGGCGAGTCCTCAACGGATTCCTTTGACGGGAGAACCCCGCAGCCCAATTAATCCATCGCCCCATGTTTGTCGTCTGTATGGCCGCTGCCCAAAAGGAGACGAGCGGTGCGAGCAAACGGCGCCGGAATTGCAATCCGTTAACGACTATCATCAGGTGGCCTGTCATTATCCACTCCAGCCTGATATGTTTTGATGCTGCCACCTCGTTCTACCAAACTGTTAGGCATTGGTTTCGTTTTAGTCAGTGCCCTGGCGCTATCGCTGCAGAATGTAATCTTACGGTTGTTTTTTACGTCTAGTCTGTTGTTTGGTCAGATTTCGTTTGGTGGGTTTGTGACTCCGCAGCTGGGCAATGTTGTACTACTGTTGGCCATGCGCATGGCGGTCATGGCGCTGCTGCTGGCGGGGCTGGCTCCCTGGCTATATCCTAAGACGTATGGTGTTCTTCTAGCACTGCCTAGAAAGCCCAAACTTCTGGGTACGGTGGTGGCTAGCGGTGTATGTTTGTTTTTGGGGTTGACGCTGCTTTATACGGCCCTGAGTCAGGTGGCGGCGGGAGTTGCGATCGCAACATTCTTTATCTATCCAGCCATTACGGTTCTGCTGGCGTGGCAGTTTTTTCGCCAGGCTCCTCGAGCCTATCAGCTATGGCTCATGGTGATTATTTTCGCAGGGGTGCTACTCACCACCCTCACATTCGGGTCTGAGGTGGCGGTAAATCCAGTTCTGGGTGGCCTATGTGCCCTCGGAGCCGGACTGAGTTTTGGGCTGTACGGTATTGTTGCAGAACTCTCGCTCAAAGCCCAGCGATCTCACCAAGGACTCCATCCTATCCCCTTTTCGTTGGTGACATTTGCCTTGGTGGCAGCGCTAGCCGGTCTGACGCTGCTGGTCAATCAGTCAGTTACTATCACCGCTGCGGCATGGCCCCCCGTCCTGGTCATGACACTGTTCTCGGCCATCCTCACCCTGATTGCCTATGTTTTGAATAACTCTGGCATTCGTTTGATTGGGGCCTCATTAACGGCACTCCTCAGCGCCAGTACTCCTGCATTGACCACTCTCTTTGCCTGGTGGGTGTTGCAGGAGACGCTACAGCGACAACAGATTATCGGCATTGGTCTAGTAAGCATCGGAGTAGCGATGCTCAGTCTCAAATCTCATCGAAGCGATTAGCTGTTGCTGACTAAACAGTCTCTATATAAGCCCGCCAGCCGCCATATTGGGTGATTTCTTTTTTCCCATCTACCGTTAGCGGTTCTCCAATCACCCCCAAAACCTCTTCCCCATCGTGAAGCTTGACTTTGCCAATGGCCAAACCTGGCGGCTCCTGAGAGAGAATAATACCCAACCCGGCCAAGGGCACATGCCACACTTCGACCGCAACAGCGACACCGCCCGTTTTAACTTTGATCATAGCAGGATAGTTATCGTCTATGGTCCAAAGGCGATAGCTAGGCTCTGTCTTGGCATCTCGTTCAAATGTGGCATCTACATTGAGCAGGTTAGGGTTGAGAGCAAGGCCGCGCATAAGGGTGCCGTTAACGGCTAGTTTGAGGGTCTCAGTCATTGATAGTCTGAAAAATGGAAAGCCTGAAAATAATAAGGCATTATTCCCAGTTTGACTGTGTTCAGGGTGTCGCCGTCACTGCATACCGCTGATATCCTATTTAAGGCCCCCCTTCCTACAGGCACCTATGACATCAACAACCCGGATGCTCCTTTCCCACAACTGCACACTCCCCAAAGGCACAGTGTCCCTACTGAGCCGTGACGACTTTGCTAATATTTTTATTACGGGTTTAGCAGCTTATTCCGATGTTCAATGCAGCGCCGTTGATAATCCCCACTGGATGGTTGAAGTTCTATTTGATGCCCAGCAAAAATCACCTACCGATGTAGCCAAACTGTGTGCTCAAAGCCTGGGTTCTCAACGATTGGCCGAGCCAGACAAAACGGTGAGCAGTCACACGGTGATGCTACTCGGCGGGGTCAAAACCACCCCAGCCATGGGCACGTCTCCAACGTCACTGCAGCCTGGCGAATGGGGAGTGGATGTGGTAGAGACAGTTGCGCCTGAGCAGTTTTTAGCGGGTCTAAACTGGGATACGGTGACGGCCACCAAATCTCCTGAGCAGATTTTTAAGGTTATTCACGTTGTTGAGTAGTCGATCGCTTCAGATACCTGTCTGAGAAAGTTGATATGAAAATCCATATGCCGATCATTGAGCCGACCTTTAGCAAAATCTGGGGCATTTTCTGCATGTACGCCTAAAAGCCAAACATCTCGAATGGCGATAAAGGGCTCCATTAAACTTAAATCTAGATCAGATATCTCTCTTTTTGATTGATAACTCTCTAGAAACCCAGACCACAGCTGCTCTTCTTTGTCTAGAAGTCTGATTACCCATTTAAATGTAGCTAGATCATAGATACGCCAGCCAAACCCACAGCAGTCGAAATCAAAGTGTGTGACTGTTCCCTCACTTGCGTGGGCATTCTCTCCATGAAAGTCTCCGTGGCAAAATCCATAGTCAAGGTTGTCTGTACCGACTGAATTCACTAGGCTCGATATCCTGGTCGCTAACTCATTTAAAAACTCCCAGTCTGCAGGTCTATGGATCAAGTAAGGTTGGATATGTGCTAGGGGTTCATTAAGCAGGTGATTTAGATCGAGCTGAAAGCGCTTAGACGTTGGCCTAAACCTAGCTGAGCAACAGTGTATGTCTGCCGCAGCCTGGCCAAATATAACAGCATCTTTGGCATCGTCAAATCGTAAAATATCGCCCTGAGCATACTGAGTGATCATCACATACCGTTCGCCTTCTGGAGCTAGAATGGAGGTGATAAATTCACCGTCTTTTCTGGCCACCGGCACGGCAACATGAGCACCTTTTTGCTGTAAATACAATAGTACTTCCAGCTCAAATTCTATTTCTGAGCGCGATCGCCAACCCTGTCGATATACGCGCAACATAAAACTCTCTTTCCCTGCAGATAATTTATACGTATCATTGAGACCTCGATGCCAAAACTCACAGGTGTCGGGAGCAGGGATACTATAGTGCGGTACAACTTTTGCCAGCAGCTCAGATGGACATAGGGTCGAGTAGGAGGCTTCAAGGGTCAACATAGGCTGCGGAATGGCGGGATTACTAAATCTGAATCTTTTAGATTTGAACGGTGTGATATGATCTCACCACTGTATCGGTTCTAGTGGGGAACAGCCACTGGAATTAATGGGGAAAGCGCAGTGAAAATCTGCCACTGTCCCGCAGCTGTGAAAGAGGTTTACCTTTGGTTTATGCCTCTCAGTCAGAATGCCCGCCGATGCTATGTCCCCCAAAACATCTGCGAGGTACGGATAGTGAATCAAGTATTTTTTGCTCAGCTTGGGCTGCGATCGCAACCCTATCATCAGCGGCTCTGTACGACACTGCCAGAGTAGCTTGGCCCTAGCATCTAAAAGATACATCTCCTAGGTGAATTTTCTTCCTCAAACTCTCTCCTAGGTAGAGGAATTTTAAGCTAGGAAAAGTTACCGATCCTCCATAGAGTCTAGATGTTATTCCCTTTTTAAGCGAGGGAGAATCTTTTAGTCTTTATAGCTCTCGCCAATCTCCCTCAATCCCCTTTTGGAATTGCCGTATAGGCGATCCATCGGTCATTGCTCAATACACTGCCTCCCCTCATCCCGAAAAACTTGTCTACTATGTCCAAACTCCCTGTTTCTCTAACTCTCCTACCGTTTCTACTCGCAGCCCCTGCATTAGCTGAAGAAACACTGGCCCTAGAAGCCTCTCCCACCTTAGCTCAGGCTGATGACGACGGTATCCTCCGCATTAACGTGGTTGAAAGTATTCTCGATCAGCCTGTTTACTCCCCCTTCCGCCGTGAAGGCACCATTCGTGAATCCACACAGCCCGTTTACGTGATCAACCGTGAACAAATTGAAGCCCAGGGAGCCCGCACCGTAGATGAAGCGCTGCGCTATTTGCCCGGTGTTCTGAGTTCAGGTACGGCAGGCGGTCAGCTGGGTAGCCAGAGCGGTCAGTTTATTCGCGGTAATGGGTCGTCTCAAACGCTGATTTTGTTGGATGGTCGTCCCATTAACGAGGTCGGGGCTTTTGGCGCTTTTGACCTGGCCAACTTTACCACCGATGCCGTAGAACAAATTGAAGTGCTGCCCGGTGGCGGCTCGGTGCTGTATGGTTCCAATGCTATCGGCGGCGTGATTAATATCATTACCCGCAGACCACTGGAAGCAGAAGGTATCGAGACCACCGCTGGTGTAGATATCGGTAGCTTTGGCTATAACAGTCAGACGCTGCAGGTACGCGGCAACACTAATAATGTGGACTGGACCCTGGGCTATAACCGCACTGACTCGAATAATGATTTTCCCTTTAGCCTGGCCACAACGGATTTTGAGGGGACTCGCACCAACGCAGAGGTGCTCTACAACAACCTGAACCTGCAGCTGGCGACCAATATTAATGAGCGCAATCGTATCCGGTTTGGAGCACTGTATCTGACCAAAGATTTAGGGGTGCCCGGTGGGGTACCGGTACCCGGTAGCATTTCGGGCGGGTTTAACGGGCTGACCCCAGATGACAATCAATACACCGAAGACCTACTGCTGGACCTAACCTATGAAGCAGATTTGGGCGAGGACTCGCTGCTGAGCGCCCGAGTATTTGGTGATTTTGTTGATACAACCTTTACAGATCCAGTCGCGGACAACAGTTTTGAAAGTCCGTCAGAGGATAATGTTGAGCAAGTATCTTGGGGCGGTCAGCTACAGCATGCCTGGCAGTTTGCTGACAATCAAAATATTACCTACGGCATAGACTATCGCAATGTCCAAACCGAGAATGAAACGACGGATTTGCTCACTGGTCTTGTAACCAGCAACTATGATGACAGCATTAACCAAACGGGCATTTTTGCTCGCTATCAGGGGGATATAACGCCGCGTTTTAGTCTCAATGCCGGTATTCGCCAAGATTTTAACGATCTTGCCGATGGTTCTTTTACATCATTTAATCTGGGTACCCGTGTGGCCCTGACTGATACGACTAACTTGCGCGCTAATTTTGGCCGTAATTTTCGGGTGCCGACGCTGGCCGATCTCTTCTTTGCCCCCTTTAACAATCCTGACCTAGACCCTGAAACAAGTCTCGGGTTTGATGTGGGTATTGACCAAGAAATTGGCGACCGAGGTTTGTTGCGGTTTACCTTTTACCGGACTGAGGTGGACGATGCCATTAACTTTGACCTGGCTAGTTTTACGCCGCAGAACATTGGCCGGGTGGAGTCTATCGGTATTGAAACAGAGCTGAACTATCAGGTATTTGATCAGGTGTTTGCCTTTGCCAACTATACCTGGAATCGACCGGAGATTAAGGACGGACCCAACTCAGCCGACAATGGTAACTCGGTGCCCTTTACCAGCGCAGACAGCTTTAATCTGGGGGTGGCCTATGAGCCAGGCGATGGGGTGTACATGGCGCTGCTGTTGAATGCTATTAGCGATGTCTTTGTCGATCGGGGAAATTTGGAGGAGCTTGATAGCTACACAACCGTGGACTTTAAAGTGCGGCTGCCCTTCAACGACAGCTGGGCATTAAATGGGAGTATCAACAACATTTTTGATGAGCAGTTTGAGGAATTTCCTGGGTTTCCGGGGGTGGGTCGCAATGTCCAGATGGGAATAAGAGGAACATTTTGAGGGTGCAGAGGAGGGGAGAGATCATGGGTTGGTCTAAGCGGCGGTCACTGGCTTTCTTGTCATGCCTGTTGGTAACGACTGGTTGCCAACAGGCACCTACTGTCTCTCCTCCTTCTCAAAGTTCTGCCTGTGTAACAGATTATCAGGCCGATAAAGATTATTTCCCTGACAAGGTTCAGCCAGAATACTCCTCGGGCTTTTCTGTCGATTATTACAATCACTACAAGGTTGTAACGGTGACTCAGCCATGGAAAGCGGCTGATGAGACGTTTGAGTACGTACTGGTTCAGTGTGGTACGCCGACTCCAGACGGTTTTGAGAATGCTCAGGTGATTCAGGTACCGATTAGGACGGTGGCGACACTTTCCACCACCTATCTGCCCCACCTAGAGCTGCTGGGCCAGGTAGAAGCCCTGGTGGGTATGGATAATTTTGACTTTGTATACGCTCCCGCCGTGCGTCAAAAGATTGATCAAGGTGAGCTAATAGAGTTTAACTCTGGTAGAACTCTCGACATCGAAAGACTGCTGGTGGCTGGTCCTGATTTGGTCATGGCCTACGGGACCGGCGACCCCGATAGCGATAGCTACGGACGCATTATGCAGGCGGGACTGCCGGTGGCCTTAGTGGGGGAATATGTGGAAACCTCTCCCCTGGGGCGGGCTGAATGGTTAATATTTACGGCGTTATTTTTTAATCAAGAGGCCCAAGCCCAGGCGATATTTACGGATATTGCCACGGAGTATGAGTCGCTGGTGGAGCTAACAGCCCCCTTGGCAGAACGCCCCACAGTGTTTACAGGTTTTAGCTATGAGGGCACCTGGTATATGTCGGGGGGCCAAAGCTATGCAGCCCAGTTGTTAAAAGATGCCGGTGCCGATTATCTTTGGGCAGATAGCGACTCCACGGTTACCATTCCGTTAGATTTTGAGTCGGTATTTGACCAGGCTGCTGCTGCCGATGTGTGGGTGAATGTGAGTCAGGATTGGTTGAGCCATGGGGATGCGATCGCATCCGACCCCCGCTATGGCAAATTTGATGCCCTCAAACAAAATAACGTCTTTAACAACAATGTTCGCATGAATGACTTTGGCGGCAACGACTATTGGGAAAGCGGTGCCGTTAACCCCCACCTAATTCTGGCAGATCTTGTTAAGATCTTTCATCCAGAGTTACTCCCTGACCATAAACTGGTTTATTACCAGCAGCTAGAACCATGAGCGATCCTATTCTGTTAGCCCAGGTTACCGATAGTCATTTACTGGCTCAGACCACGGGTGAACTTAGAGGCTGTAATCCTTGGAATTCTTTGAGGACAGTACTCCAGGCCGTCAGTCAGTGCAGCCCCAACGGACTGCTGCTAACTGGAGATCTAGCAGAACAGGGGGACAGCGAAGCATATGGACATTTAGTCGATGAGATCGCACCGCTGGGTCTGCCTACATACTGGCTGCCAGGCAACCATGATTGTCTCCCCACCCTGCGGCAGGCATTGCAGGATTTACCCCGCAATCAGGGGTTAACATCCGTCGATTTAGGTCCCTGGCAGATGATTCTGCTAGATTCTGTTCTTCTACATGCCAAATTTGGTGAAGGTTATCTGTCTTCTCAAGAGTTACAGCAGCTCCAAACCTATCTACAAAGCCAGCCTCATAAACCGACCCTGCTTGCCCTGCACCATCATCCAGTTCCTGTTGGCATTGATTGGGTAGACCAAATGCAGGTGCAGAATGCTGACGAGTTTCTCACGTTGGTTAAGCAATTTTCCCATGTCAAACTAGTTGTCTTTGGCCATATTCACCATGAGTTTCAGCAGCAGTTCGACAGCGAGCTTAGTTTTTATGGGTGTCCGTCGACGTATTTTCAGATTACGTCACCAGAGACAGGCGTAACTGAAACAAGATCTGGGTTTCGATTACTTTGGTTGTACGGGGATGGGAGTTATCGGACAGAGGTGAGGCGGATTGGTGAGGCTACTAAATTTGTTCTAAATCGCTAGGCTGCTGCCGCTGCCGCAGACCAAAGTTCAGCTCATTACTGGAATAAGACGACCCAAACGTTTCTGCTAGGCTCACCACCTGACGGAGAGCGGAGCGAAAATTATCCCCCTGCAACGTGCTCAGCGGATGCACATAGACAGCAACCACGGCCCCATCGGTCACCGCATAGCGAGCATCTAAGGCCGTATGAAAATTAGCCGCCAGCATTGCCTGCACCTGCTGCGCCGTCAGCTCCTCCACCGGCACCACCGGACTAAATACCCGCATCCGATCATTACTGGCATCGGCTAAAACAATGACGGCTCGACCCGCCACGCTAAAGCGCCACTGGCCATTTTCCCCCTCAACATTGCTCACCTCCGACTCCAGGATTTGCTCTAGCCGTGTCAAGGTCATCGGCTGCAGCTGCTCTGTGGTCTGGGCACAGGCTGTCGTGGTAATCAGCGGCAGCGATAGGGCGATGGAGCCTGCGATCGCAAATGCTACAGGACGAGTCAAAAAAGTCATGGCGGAGGGCGAAAGGATCACAGTCATCCTAAATATCCAACATGAGCCAGTCCTGAGAGTTCCTTAAGAGGTTTCATTGGCTCGAAGAACACGGTGTAGTGACCCCCAAAAAGACGCTTGGGAAATCCCACCATTCACGTCAGATTTTCTCGTACGGACTGTCGTCTCTGTCCCAGTCGGGATCAGTGTACGCGAAGCCAAAGTGACCCAAGGACACTCACGTTCCGGCCTCAAACAGCATCCATTACTACTCAACCCCCTTGATCATCTTTTTTGGGATTAGCAACAGGCACAAACCAGGCCACCCCAGATGTGAGACAGGCTGCCCGTGCTCGACAGGTTAATGGGTTGATTTTGAGGCATTACTCTACGGGAAACAAGTCGGGACTGATTGGCAGAGGGAACCAAAATTCTTGAGGCGTTGTGGTATCCGCCGAAATAGTTAACAGGGGACCAATCAGGGCTAACCGGCAGCGGTGGTGGAGAAAGCGAGCTAAAGTCGGCCGAAGCGTACACGGGTTTACCATCCACAATCGTTAGCACCGATTCGAGGTGTTTGATCCGATCTTCGGGGACTGAGAAAAAGTCTTCAGAGAGCACGGCTAAGTCAGCTAGCTGCCCCGGCACAATCGCCCCCTTATTGCCTTCCTGATTTGAGAACCAGGCGGCAGCGGTTGTATAGAGTCGTAAGGCTTCCATCCGATCCAGGCGATTGGCTTCGGGATAGAGCGGGGTGCCGCCGACAGTTTTGCCGGACACCAGCCAGTATAGGCCCACCCAGGGATTGTAGCTGGCCACTCGAGTGCCGTCGGTGCCGCCGGAGATGGGTACATCCATCGCCATAATTCGCTTAATCGGGGGGGTGCGACCAGCGGCTTCAGCACCATAGCGGTTGATAAAGTATTCTCCCTGGTAAGCCATGCGATGCTGGATGGCGATGCCGCCACCAAGGGCTTTAACCCGCTCTATGTTGCGATCGCTAATCGTCTCTGCATGGTCTAAAATCCAGTGCATGTCCCCGAAGGGAATTTCGCGGTTGACCGTCTCGAAGATGTTCAAAAAGCGGGAAATCGATTCATCGTAGGTGGCATGAAGCCGAAAGGGCCAGCGATTCGCCGCCAGGAGTTGGATTACCTCAGTGAGGTTGGCTTCCATGTCAGCGCCTAGGGTGGGGCGGGCCTCAGTGAAATCTTCAAAATCCGCTGCCGAGAAGACCAGCATTTCTCCTGCGCCGTTGAGCTGATAAAAGTCATCCCCCTGCCCCGGCTTAGCGATGTCAATCCACCGCTCAAAATCGCCTTTCTCCGCCCCTGGGTTCTGGGTAAAGAGGTTATAGGCCACCCGAACGGTCATCAGTCCGTCTTTGTGGAGTTGGTCAATAATCTGATAGTCCTGGGGATAGTTTTGGCCACCCCCACCGGCATCAATGACGCTGGTGATGCCTAAACGGTTCATCTCTCGCATATAGTGGCGAGAGGAGTTGATCTGATCTGCTGCCCCAAGAGTTGGCCCCTGGGCAATCGCCTGATAAAGAATGGTGGCATTGGGTGTAGCGACTAGCATGCCGGTGGGGTTACCGTTGCTGTCCTTTTCAATCACGGAGTTAGGGGGCGGCGGCGTCCTGCCATTAATGCCCAGCGCTTGCAGTGCGGCCCGGTTTAGCAAGGCGCGGTCGTATAGATGTAAGACAAAAACGGGTACATCCTGGGAAACCGCGTTGATTTCCGCCAGGGTGGGCATCCGGCGTTCAGCAAACTGAAACTCATTCCAGCCACCAATCACCCGCACCCACTGGGGGGCAGGCGTTCTCAGTGCCTGCTCCTTCAACATTTGCAGGGCATCGGTAAGGGAGGGTACCCCATCCCAACGTAGCTCCAGGTTGTAGTTTAGTCCGCCGCGAATCAGATGGGTATGGCTGTCGTTCAGGCCCGGAATTACCGTGCGGCCATTGAGGTCGGTCATCTGGGTGCGATCGCTGCGATAGGCCATCACCTCTTTTTCAGTTCCCACAGCCAGAAATCGATTTCCCTGAATCGCTACAGCTTTGGCAAACGAGCGGCGACCGTCCTGGGTGACAATCCGGCCATTATGTAGAATCCAATCAGCTTTTTGAGCAGTATCGGCAGGATTCTGCGCCCAGGACTTGCCCCGATCAATTAGACGGGTTGAAAGTCCTGCGGCCAAAGCCCACTTGAGAAACTCTCTCCTTGACATGATAGTATGCTCCTAAATCTGGCCATGAGCGGCATAATTTGATTGTTAGGCAAAACCCAATTTTAATCTTGCGAGTTCTTGTAATCTCCGTTAGATTCTTGCGATCTATCTTTCGATGCAGCTAATCTTAGTAACAGGCAAATCTCAGATTCCTCGCCAGCGATGTCCCACAGTTAAAAAGACCTACTCCAAACCAATTCTATTGAGTTGTTCAGTAAGCCCTATTTATATACCAAGTAGTTGTTTTTGTGTTGTGCTCAGCTCGGATTGAAGAAGAAGTTCATGGAATCCCCTAATTATTTGGCTACACCGCCGAATAAATTGATGGGCCCAACACCGAAGATCCTCTTCTTGCAGCGAATCTAGCTGAATTTCTTGGTTCCAACTTTGCAGTAGTTCTTTCTCATTATGAGGAGTTAGTGAAGTTAACCACGACTTTGTTGGCTTTGTGGCCTGCCAATATTTGGCAACTAGAACGTCTCCTAAAAAAGTTTGTGCAAAATTACGCAGTGTATCCATTGCCGCCAAATACACTACTAACTTATGTATCTGTTTAGCTATAAGGGCTATGGCTTGGTGTGATTCTATTGGATATGAAAGTAAATACCCTTGGCCATATGTGCAGCCTAAAGTTTCAACAGCATTTAGCTGTTCTTGCGTTTCAATTCCTTTTGAGATAACCGCAACATCACTCATCCCAGCGATTTTTATCATTTCATCGCAAAGCATTCTACACTGAGAACTCTTTGCGAGTTGTTGAGTGCATTGAGTACTTAGCTTCAGGGCATCCACTGGTGGTAAAACTTTCAGACATTGGAAAAAAGCTGGCGAAGGTTCAAAATTATCGATGCAAATAGACATATTTCGCATCTTTACGTAAGTGATAATCTTGCGTGCCATTGTCAAATTTTTCGCAGTCCATTGAGCTGGGATTTCTAACTGTATTTGAGTGGGCTCCAAATCAATCTTCTCAAAGATTTCTTCAACAAAGCTATATACCTTTGAATATGATAACTGTCTCTCAGATAAATTAATGCCTAGATACAGCGCTTTTTCAGATGAATGATACACTTGCCATAGCTCTATCTGCCGACAAGCCTCATAGAACATCCATTGATGATACTCTTCATAGAATCTAGATTGCGCTATCAAGTCATGTAAATTCCCTTGATACAGCTTGGCCCGGTTTGACTGCCAGGATACTAAGGTCTCAAACCCATATAAGTCCTTGCTTTTCAATGAAAATATAGGCTGATAGCGAAGCTTTAGCTCTCGCCTGAAATAAGGAGAAGCGAGGTAAACATTCCTAGAATGATATCTGATTACATCTCGAGATAACATAGACAGTCCCTCAAAAGCCCTGTGACACAAATGAATACTTAGTAACCAGATGCTTTATGAGTAAAGTACGCCAGTAATACTTTACGCCTGTAATCAAAATGTGGAGCTGAATCTAGGAAGACCGACTCTCTTTACCTAGCCACCCATGAACCACTTTCTAGGACAACAAATCATCAACTTTTCGTTCCCTTCTCTCTATAAAAAAACCTTGAATTTACCTGCTCAGGCAGTCAGTTACATAACAGTCTCGATTGCGCTAAATACATTCTGGCTGCGTGGGTGAGTGGCATGCATTCAGTGCTCATGAGAATCGCTCTCTATTAATTGCCAAATAGCATACTAAACGTTAACTTTGGCTGTCTGTGGGTAAAAGTGGAGTTTTGTGTGACAATCAATGATCTGTGCAAAAATACGGTTGCAATATTGCATGATTTGATGTGTGCAGCCATACCTTAAAGGCTCAAGTATCGTTATGGTGAGCCTAAGGCCTGACTGATGATGACTCTAGCAGCAAACCCTACTTAGACCACAAATTAGAGCTATGAGCACACACTATGGCACAGACGCTTCTAGCTTTAAGCTTATATCCTTAGGCTTAGGGTGCGAAGAATAAATACAATTGTTTTTGGGCATTGTTGAGATGAGGGATGAACGAATTCGTCGAACCTCGATCAATTCAAGTTTACGATTGTTAATTCATCTCAGAAATTAGCAATGCCATTTTCTATTGCTAGAGTTACCCAGCCTTTCAGCAATATGTGCTTGTGCTATTTGTCAGGTTTGAACGCTTATTTGTAACAGCGTGTCATCTGGCTAGAAAGTTAATTTAGCCCCCTTGAGAGCTTAAGCTCAAAAAGCTTGAAATTTGTTTTGAAGGCTTAAAAGATTTAGCTGCTCTATCAAAGAGAAGATAATTGTTCGGCTTCTTAAGCCTGCGGTTGTGTTTCTGTAGTAGCTGACAATGCGTCTTTATCTATCCCGCAATACATCACGCAGTCAGCCATAGCTTGACTTAAGCCTGTCTAGAGCATTTGTTTGATTGAGTCGCCTTTACTGTAGATACTCACAAAGTTTGATTGCTTTCCGCCTTTTGTGGTTGGCTTTATATGTTGCCTAGATGCTGTTAGTTAGAGGACAGCGTTTAGATTCTAGCAGCATATTTTCTACCCTATTTATCTCGGAATCAGGACTGCATTTGAATCCTGATGTTAATAGCGAATCAACATATGAATACGCACATACATAGCACAGTGTCAGACGAAATGAATGGCATGGAGGCTCACAATACAGTGAGCGATGCCAATGCGGTGCATGATCATGGAACGAACGACCATGTAGTTCATGCAGATGATCCAGCTAAGCACAGTGAGCATTTAGCACTCTTTGATTTGCTCTCACCGGAGCAGGCTACCCATCGTGCGATCGCAGATGGTAATTGGTCTGACGCAACCACATGGGAAGGCGGACGGATTCCAGGAGAAGACGCTGATGTGTTTATTGGCGAAGGCGTTTCAGTGACCTATGATGTCGCCCCAGGCAGTAATCCTGAACTGCACTATGTGCGGGTCAATGGCGAGTTACATTTTGCTACCGACCAAGACACCGCCATGAAGGTAGATACCCTCATGACCGATGTTGCTTCAACTCTCACCATCGGCACCGAAGAGAATCCGATGCCAGCGCATTTCACGACGGCCATCGAGATTGCAGACAACGGTCCCATTACTGATTTTCGGGATATTGATCCGCTTCAGCTCAGTCGAGGCGTTGTCACCCACGGCAAAGTATCGATCCAGGGAGCAGAGAAAGAATCTCACCTAGTCATGGAAGCTGCAACGGCTGGCGATACAACAATTAACGTCGAAGGCGATGCCAGTGGTTGGCAAGTGGGTGACACGATTGTTGTAATCGGCACCAAATACTTGGGTGAAGACCAAAATGGTCAACTTGTTACCCAAGATGAAGAAGTGACCATCACGAAGATTGAGGGGAATACGTTTACCCTGTCTGAGGCGCTTGAGTACAATCATGTGCCACCGGAAGGCCATGGCGATCTGGATGTTTATGTGGGCAATGCCTCCCGCAATATCCGCATCTTCAGCGAGAATTCAGGGATTGAAAATCAGGATGATGTGCTCTCGCGCGGTCACGTTATGGTGATGCATAACCCGAATGCCGTGATTCGCAATGCGGAGTTCACCGATTTGGGGCGCACCAATAAATCCATTGCCGCCGATGATGCGACAAAAAACAACCATGGTAAAGTTGTTTCCCTTGACCCGACCCAGGCCGATAATGTTCGCGGTCGCTACTCCCTGCACCTGCACCGAACGGGTGCGACGGATGGATCTAGCCTTGCAATTTTGGAAGGCAATGCGGTGCATGGCAGCCCTGGTTGGGGGATTGTTCAACATGACTCCCATGCCAATATCAACGACAACTTTGTCTATGACATTGTCGGGGCCGGAATTGTTGCCGAAACTGGGAATGAAGCCGGTGAATGGAATAGTAACTTGGTCACCAAAGTCATCGGTGGGAATGAGAATACGGGCGCGGGTGAGGGCGTCAATGATTTTGGCAACGAAGGGCACGCCTTTGAAAATGTCTCGCGACTGATCATCCAGCAGGACAATATTGCAGCGAACTCTCTTCGGGCTTGGCATTTCCGCGAGGCTCAACTTCAGATCGATCCCGATCCGGATGCTATGCCGCTCAATTTCGACCCGTTTGCCAAGCGGATCGATCCGACGGCACCCGCAATTCTAGACTTCGAACGCAATACCGCCATTGGGGTTCAGCGGGGGTTTGATAGTAATCACCGCATGAATCACCTCGACAACGAAGTGATCAATGATATCGAAGACTTCACCGCCTGGGAGGTGGAGAGAAATGGCGTCAATATGTATGCCACCAATAACTACACCTTTGAAAACCTAACGGTAATTGGGGCAGAAAATGCGTCCCGTCGAGTTAGCGGTATCCAGTTCTCTCAAGGGGTCGATAGCCTAATTGTCAATGGTGGGCATTTTGAGAATCTTGATACGGTCTTTACTGGAAACGGGTTTTATGCCTATGATGCCACCAAAACTCACAGTGAAAGCGCCCTGATCGATGTCACCAGTACAAACAATAACCAATGGTTTGACAACGGTGGGGCACCTGAGATTTTCTCATCAAATGATATCAGCAGCAGCGGTGTCGCTGAGTTCACCCCCGATGAATACGCTGACTTTTCCATCTCACCGGACAGCATGTATGTTCATATTGCCGGTACCGTAACGGATGGTTTAGGAGAGCGGCAATACGGTGTCTTTGATATGACCCACCAAATCGTCAACGCCGAACATCAAGAGTTTGGCATTGAAATGGAACTTAGCGCTGACACCCTTGAGAGCCACCTTCAGCGCTATGGCGTTTTCGAGGACGCTAACGGTCTTTATACGACCCTAACTCTCTTTATGGGTGATCGAGTAACCGGTGATAACACCCCCCGGACCATGAAGATTACCTTGGAGGGATTTGACCGCTCTTATATTGATGGGTTGGTGGATGTAAAAACCCCGTTGGCCAGTCACGCCAGCTTGATAGAGGCGGATTCTGCCAATACCCTCTATCGGCAAAACATGATCGACTACAGCAGTTCAGCCAGCACCGACGGCGATGATTATATCAAAGCTGAAAAAGGTGACCGGACTATCGATGGCGGCAACGGTAACGATCGGATTTTTACCGGTAATGGCAAGGATCATCTTGATGGCGGTGCCGGAAATGACGAAATCTGGGGCTTCGATGGTGACGACATTATCATGGGCGGCGAGGGCGCAGACAGACTCTATGGTCAGCTGGGATCTGATCTGATCTATGCCAGTGTTGAAGATATCATCGTCAATGCTGGCACCCACCAAGAAGGAACCACTGGCGATACGGTTGTGTTCGAAGGTAGCCGTTCTGACTATCAGATTCTCTCCTATGTCGATAATGTCCAGTTCTTTGTCAGCGACGGTCAAAATCAGGTGCTGGTTCAAGAGACCGAATGGCTTGAATTTAGCCAAGAGCAGACTCGCTTCCGTCTAAAGGATAAAAATAACCCCTTTGAATTTGACGGAAGCGTTGATGAACAATACTACTTTGACTATGCTGAGTCTGTTGGAGGGGGATTCAAGCTGGCGCCAACATCTGCTCAACCGCCATTGGACGAAAACGATAGTCAGAACGATGGCCACGATCATAGTCCATGGCCTGACACGGATGATGTGCCCTCAGATGTAGAGATACCGACCGATGAAGGACATGGCCATGATGGCGTGCCTGGAGATGCTCCAGACAATGGGGGCTCTGAAGATGTGCCTACCCCAGATGGCCCTGATGGTATTGAGCTGGACACCTACATGGGCACAGCGGGTGATGATGTGCTGCGTAGCCAGCATGAGCCAGCCCAACTCCAGGGCGGTCTAGGTAATGATCGGCTCTATGGCGGCAACGGCAGTGATGCGCTCTACGGCAATGCAGGCAACGACTTTCTGCATGGCGGTGCGGGTCAAGACTCGCTTCACGGGGGTGCGGGTCAAGACATCTTCCGCATTGGTGGCAATCACGGAACCCATTACTGGCGGCGTGAAGAGTTTGCCACTATTAACGACTTTACAATGGGAGAGGATACGATTCAGCTCCATGGTCAAGCGAGTGATTTTCGGTTGGGTGCCACAGCGGATAGGGCGGGTGTTGGTATTTTCCAAGGCAGCAATAATCTGATTGCTGTTGTTGAAAATGTCACTCCAGACCAATTAAATTTAGAGGACAACAACTTTAGCTACGCTTAAATGCTTTAGAGCCACCAGTAGCGATGCCTCGCAAGATGAGTATCTACTGGTGGCTCATAGTAATCGATGAATCCAATGCGATCGCAACACTGAGAGTCTATGGTCAGGCAACATCACTCAAGCCACACAATCACACACAACCTTTTTCGTTAGATAAAGTGGGATTTTGTGGCCAATAGTTACGGGCATTGCAGAATTAAGTCATTAAATTCATGATAGATGGCCTAAGTTAGGAATAAATAATTAATCAGGCTTTGCTATTCCTCATTCTTATGGGTTAACTCACCTGCATTTATAGACAAAATTATACATGAGGTACTTCATGCCCAGAATTCTGTTGATAGAAAAAAATGAGCTGAGCTGCAGAATTCTAGAGCAACAGCTTAAACGTAAGGGTTATGATGTGATTACGTCTACTGAGGGAGGAGATCAGGGCATTGTATTGGCTATTACCGCCTCTCCAGACTTAATCTTAGTAGGTACGGAGTTACCCATGATCAATGGCTGGCAAGTAGCTAGAATTCTGAAGGAATCTACAGTCACTCAGAAAATACCGGTTATTATCTTGACAACACCCATCTCACTTACAGAGTTGGCAATGTTATCTGATTCTCACTATGATGGCTATAGCTTGAAACCAATTAATATCAAATCTCTTTTAGGTAAGATTGAAGCCTTGTTAAAGGGATTGTCAGTTGCTATAGATGTGGACACAGATACTCAGGATAGGTCCGTTAGCCAGCAGAGTCACGTTCAAAAAGAAGAATTGCGGAACGTGAATAGTGCTACACCTCTGCAGAGAAAAACGTTAAATATAGATATTTCAACCTATAAATCTTGTCAAAAACAAGTATCGGCTGGACCGATGATATTTTATATTGATAACAACTTAGTGGACAGTCACGCGGTGGCTAAAATTTCTCAGGATGCTGGTTATACCTATGCCAGCTATACCGACTCTTTTCAGGCTCTACCGTTATTAGTGAAATTTCAGCCTCGGCTTATTTTATTAAGCGCCAGAATGCCTGTCGTTGACGGTTATGAACTGTGTACTAGGGTTCGTCGCATCTCCGATATTGAAAATACCCCTGTTATCATTATGAGCAATAACGATAGCGTTGTAGACCGCATGCGTGCCAAGGCTGCGGGTGCTTCGACACTGTTGAAAAAGCCCATTCAAGAAGCGCGTGTCTTGAGAGTGTTACAACAGTATCTACAGCCCATCGAGGTTGGTCGGACCATAAAATATAATCAACAGTATCAATATGGGTTTTGACAGCCCCCTTGACGTTGTATCGGGAGAATAGACACTAGCGCAAGTTTTGGTGACTCGCACTATAGCCTCACCTCATCAAAACGAGAGACGCTATAAAAAAACTACCGTTAGGTTAGATAGAAACTAGCTTAGTCTTCTGGTTAGTTAGCCTGCAAGTGAGAGTCCAGCAGCCACAAAGATTTATCAATGGTACGAGATATTTCAGTATAAAGATCTGATGTGTCGGCATCTCCTAGATCGGCAGTTTGTTCAATGGCGGTTCTTAACAGTTTTGCATAGATAGCAAGGCGTTCAGCGAGGGTAGCCAGATGTTCCTTACCATTGACGCTGTCCAGATTATATTCCGGTAGCTCTGAATATCGGGCAGCTATTCGAACAGTTCCCATGGCGGTACTCCCTAAGCTTGTGATTCGCTCGGCAACCATATCGATATAGGTTTCTAGCGGTGCGGCAATCTCGTCAAAGAGATTGTGCAGCTGGTGAAAGTTCATTCCTTTAACGTTCCAATGGGCCTGTTTGACTTGGCTTTTTAAGTCGAGGGTTGTGAATAGGGTTTGGTTGAGTAATTCAGTGACCTGAACTCGGATATCTTCAGGTAGGTCGTGGTGAGTGGGATAGACCCTGACTTTTTTGAACAGTTGTGAATCTTCGTCACTGTTATCTATATGTAAATGATTGTTCATAAAAATGCAGCGGCGGTCAGTTTAGTGGTTTAGCTCAAATGATTGACCTGAGCAAGGTAATTCTATGACGATGCGTATTGCCTATCTTCTCTATTCTTGTAGAAATGACTATGATCTTGCTGTCATCATGTTATGAAAAACGATCTATGGGGCTGTGGCTTGGGGAATGCGATCGCACCAATAGCTAGATCAAACGTGTAAGCTTTGAAAGCTCTATAGACCAACAGTTTTAGGTAAAGGTGCTACGAATACCAGTAGCACTCAGTACGCAACTGTAATTTTACGTAGATTGAAATTTTCCCCACAATTTCCCATTTTTAACCACAGACTTTTATGAATGGCTTGATGTATGGTTAGCTTCGAACCATATATCTAAGATGAGTCAGTATTGTTTCTGCCGGTTGTTTCATCAGTCCATAGGGATCCCCCCTATCAATATGTAATTTGGCAGCGGGTAGAGCAGGCTAAGCAATTATTGAGACGAGATCGGCAAGTGGCAATATCTGACGCTGCCTTAGACTGCGGCTTCGCCAACCAAAGCCATTTGTCTAAACACTTTCGTCAACTCACAGGCACCAGCCCCAAAGCCTACCGAAAGAGATAGATAGAAATGGCCCAGGTAACGTCTTCGGCATTGCAGCCTCGAAAAATAGATCGATATGGCAATTTATGTCCTGAGGATTTACTGTGCTCTAGCATCAGTAAATCCTGGCAAGGTTTTGAGATAGAACAGCATCAAACCTCCCCTGGTGAATCCCCAGTGGTTGCCTATGACAGGCATCTAATTGCTATTCAACTGACCGGACACAATACAGTGAGGTATGACTTTGATGGGGCTCCCAGAACCCATTCATTTACTGGTGGTGGGCAAGTTGCGGTCGTTCCCAAAGGCGTGCCTCATCAAGGTCGTATTCAACAAGACATGTTGTGGATTGCAATCTATCTCGGTTCTGATTTTGTGACCCAGGCTGTTTATGAGTCGATGAATACAGATCGCATCCACTTTTTACCATCTCCTCCCCTCAGGGATCCACTGATTCATCAGATTGGCCGTTGTCTCGTCAAAGATGCTAGTGCAGAAGACGATCAATATGGACATCTCCATGCTGAATCTCTTGCTAATACTCTCGCTGTTCACCTGATTCAGAATTATGCAACGGATAACCCCATCGTCCGTGACTATGAAGATGGCCTCTCACGCTACCAGCTTAAGCAGGCGATTGATTATATTCAAGCTAACCTTGACCAGACAATTAAGCTAGCTGATATTGCTACTCTCTTAGGCATGAGTCAATATTATTTCTGTCGTTTATTTCGACAGTCTATGGGGATCCCGCCCTATCAATATGTGATTCGGCAACGGGTGGAGCGAGCTAAACAACTGTTGAGACGAGATCGGCAGGTAGCCATATCTGACATTTCCCTAGAGTGCGGCTTTGCCAACCAAAGCCATCTATCTAAGCACTTTCGTCAACTCACAGGCACCACGCCTAAAGCCTACCGTAGAGGTCAATAAGTCAACGTCTCAAGCAAATAAGACTCCTGTTATCTAGCTAAATCCAATGTGTTCACTTAGCTTATGTCACCAGTAAAATGCGCCATTACGATCTTGACTTACAACCGAAGGATGAAATGCCTTGCCTGGGCAATCGGTTTGAAACTGATCAGATTACCCTAGACTTAAACACAGCCGATCCATTCTCCGTCAATTTTGCCTGTCCTGGACAGGTTTTTTCATTGCAATTAGGCCCCCGCCACTACTCCATCGCACTCAACAGCGATCGCCTACAGAAACGTCAGTTAACAGCGGGGTCAATCACCTTCTCGCCAAAGAATACGACCGTTAAATCGCAAACAGGCAAGATCAATTCTGAGTTTCTAGCATTTTCCATTAAGGATGCCCTGTTTGTAGAGGCAATGGACGCAGCTAACTGTTCAGAAACCCAGATACGCCCCATCTATGATTTTCATCATCCAGACAACGCAGCACTGGGTAGTCTCCTGCGACGCTTTATTCTCCAACCGGCAGGGCGCAGTCAGCTTTATGCAGAAACCCTATGTACGCTGTTGCTCCATAATCTGATGGTAGGATTGTATAACCAATATGAAGATATACCATCGCAGCTCTCCTCTCCAAGCATTAAGCTAGTGTGCGATTACATAGAAGAGAATCTAGCTCAAAATATCTCGCTTAAAGAACTAGCTTGCTTGGCCAATATGGACCAGTATCGGTTTTCCCGGTCATTTAAGGCAAAAATGGGAGTGTCTCCCTATGCCTACGTTTTAGAACGTCGAATTGCATCTGCCCGCAAATTAATCGAAAATAGTCAACTGTCTCTGGCTGAGATCGCCTATGACACCGGCTTTAGTTCTCAATCACATATGACAACGACCTTTAAGAAACGGCTTGGAATAACACCGGGAGTACTCAGATAAGATAAGAAGGTGTTATCGTTACCAGGCTTAAATTTCATTGAATGTTCAAGATGGAAATAGCCTGATTCAAATTTAACATTCCAGAATTAACTCTTTCTAAGAGGTTTTGCAAAAGCCTCTCAATGGGCTGGTCATTATCTTGTTGGAGTAGAATTATTAAAAAATCAAGATCTCGAACAACTTGTTGATGATCGGCTAATAATTGATCCATAACAGATTTAGGAGCGGTTATAGATGGTTCCTCCTCACTGATTGAGGACAGTTTCAAAAGCTGTGAATAATGACATGGGATGGTTCCTCCGCGCTTGTTGATAGCCTCAGCCAAGTCATCTGAGATATGGTCTAGCAGATGATGATCGCCATCTAGCAAAGACTTGAGCATACTTTTGGGTGATACTCCCAAAGACCATATAAAACAACGAACCTTAGCTCTTAAGACAACGATACTGGCTAATACTCTGATCAGTCCGTTAATAAGTGTCGAGAGATTTGACATACTTTTGATACCGTTCAAGGTCTTAGTAAAGGGACTCTCAATGATAGTGACTACTTTTGAATAACGTCTTTTATAATTTAGAAATTATAAGATCTTGCGCCACGAAAATGCTCTCATAAAATAATAGTCAGATCTTGAAAGTGCCATTTTTTGAAATACTCTGACTCTAAAGACTGATAAAACTCAGATATCAACGGTTACATACCCATTCAACATGTTGAATCTAATCAAAAAAAGCCTATCGGTAGTTTCCAAGAGGATAAAAAACGAAAAATTTAGGCTTTTATATAGACTTGAAAAGCATCTCAGTCATGAATATTCGAATGCCATCAGGCAATATCAGCAGATACCAAAAAATAGCTCCTTTAACAAGAAACGAATACTTTTCAACAAGAATATAGTAGAAAGCCTTTGTCCTTACTTTATATGCTCAAAGCCAGCTAAGTTTATTGATCAAGAGTCCTAAATTTCAATGTGAACAAATGAGCTTCATTGAAGCTGAAAATCATGAACATACAATCTCAGCTATCTACCAGAGATGAATTAGAGTTAGGCCCATCGCTTAATAGTGCTGACTTTGGTAGTCGTTTAGCGTCCACCAAGCATGAAGCCCGTAATGCGCTAACCGTTATCAGAGTAGGCCTTGAATCTTGCCAACGCACCCAACTATCCCCTGCAGTCAACAATAAAATCACAATAATTGTCAGCGAGGTCGATCGGCTTAACTATTTACTCAATGAGTTATTAGCCCAGAATAATCATTCCAAACTTCAGTTTGAGCTACTCTCGCGGCTAGAGTCAGGTACATCGTTACCATTGTGCCTGACGACTAACCCTCCACAAAGATAGAACTACCATAGCAAGATAACAACAGAACATACTTTTTCTCCTTCATAGGATAATTATCGTAGTTTGTAGATAAAATGGAAATAGAGACTATGACTCGATTGAATGGAAAGACAGCAGTGATTACCGGTGGTACATCTGGTATTGGATTGGCAACTGCACAACTTTTTATCAAAGAAGGTGCCAACGTTATTATCACTGGACAAAATGAGACTCGACTACAAGAAGCCGCTAACAAGCTAGGTAGTAATGCTATTCCGGTTTCAGTTAGCGTTCAACATTTAGAAAATATTGATAATTTATTTGGTCAAATCAAGATACTAGTAGGTTCTATTGATGTTC
>NZ_JADEXP010000610.1 GCF_015207065.1 Leptolyngbya cf. ectocarpi LEGE 11479
GGGTGGGTTTCCGGTGGATGTGAGGAGACCTGCGATCGCAACCCTACGCCACGGTTTACATCTGCTGCAAAATCAACAAACCCTCGTCATTTTTCCCGAAGGCGATATTTTTCGCGAAAAGCAAGTACAGCGACTCAAGCCTGGCCTAGCCAGGCTAGCACTACAGGCAGAACAATCCACCCCTAATCTCGGTGTGAAAGTTCTGCCCATATATCTCGACTACGATAGCCCTCGTCCTAGCTTAGGCAGCAGTGTTGAAGTTCGCATTGGCCAGCCCTTAGCTGTAGAGCACTACCTATCATCAGGTTCGGCCAAGCGGCAGGCCATGCAGTTGACCGCAGACCTAAAACAGGCCTTAGACTCCTTGACGATGACTAAACAACCCCTGGAGCTAGCCGCATAGGTCAACCCTAGCTTCAAACTAACCCCTCAAACTCTGAGCGCAACCGTTTAAAATTGGCCACCCGCCCCACAATTAGGCTGGTTTCCTCGGCCTGAGCCAGTTCCTTTTTCCATTGGCCCACATGCTCACCCGTAGTCAGCCAAAAGTTAACGATCTCGCTGACTACCGTATCCCAGTCCCAGTCTGGCTTTTTATAGATTAGCGACGTCGCCTCAATAAACCCATCCAGGGTGCACTCATAGCTGCCCACATAGGCGCAGCTGCGTTGGGGCGACTGCTCTACATATTGCTGGTGCTTAAAAAAGTTCCAAACGGGAGAGACTCCGACAATATCAAAGTTATAACTCATGGCTGTAGTTGAGAGATATCCGGTCATCAGTTAGGCCTCACCACGAAATGCCTAACAACCCAGGCACTCTCAGTGAAACCTTTAGGAATAGTTAAATCCTAACCGAGAAATATACCTAAAAGTGTTCTCTGTTAACCTCTGTAGCGATTTAAAGCAGATTCCTGGGAGGGCTGGTGGAAATGAAGCCAAAAAAAATGGAGAGCATATAAGCTCTCCAACCATCAGGGTGCATCTACTTAACATAGTATGCCACGGATGGGGTGTGGGGTGTAACCCCCTTTTCGATATTTCTTGGAATCTTGTCAGAAGTTTACATAGATGAAACCGGGATGAAGGGTGTCAATCGCTAGATAGATAACTTGGATACGAGGCGCTGTCTACTCTACTGGACAATAGCACTTACTGACCAAGCTAAAAAACAGGCTACCCATTTAGCTTCTTGCCCAGTAACTGGTTGGTCAGTTTGGGATCGGCCCGTCCGCCCGATTGCTTCATGACCTTGCCGACAAAGAAGCCTTGCAGCTTTTTCTTCCCAGCTCGGTATTTGGCCAGTTCGTCGGGGTGAGCCGCCATGACCTCATCAATGATGGCCTCGATAGCGGCGGGGTCAGAAATTTGTACCAGCCCCTTCTCTTCGACGATGGCCTTGGGGGAACCGCCTTTTTTGAGTAGGGTGGGCAGCAGATCTTTGCCGATTTTGTTGCTAATGGTGCCAGCGGTGATCAGGTTGACCATCTCACCCAGGCCTTCAGGGGTCAGGCTGATATCGTCAATGGACAGTTTTTCCGCATTGAGATAGCCAGCGATATCGCCCATTACCCAGTTGGCGGCTGTTTTGGCATCGGCTCCGGTGGCGATGGTGCGCTCAAAATAGTCGGCAATGGAGCGGTCATC
>NZ_JADEXP010000060.1 GCF_015207065.1 Leptolyngbya cf. ectocarpi LEGE 11479
GCCCTATACCATTGCCATACCTCTACTAATCTCGATAAAGTTAGACGTTAGGATAATATTAAGTTTCGTTCTATCAGCGACTAACTTGACAACAGCCCGTGTTTTATTGCGGAGGTTTTGGGTGTCTAGATAGCACTTACCCAGGCTCTACACCTTTAATCATCTGGCTATTCTTAACTAAAGCGTACTTATCCCCAAATGCAGATAATGCCGCCACCCGCTGAACTAACCGTCAAGGATTCGATGCCCCAGTCGAATAAAGGATCTAGACGACGACTACTTTTCCTAGTGGCGACTGCAACCATAGCTGGCAGCACTGGCATCGCGTTAGGCAGTGCCTTACGGTTTCAGGTTGTGCCCGTGGGTCAAGCGCCGCTGTTTAAGCCTCAGCAAGATTTTCCTCCTTCAGCAAAATGGCCCCCCCCACTGCCAACCACAGCGGAGCCGGAAAGATTTGACACCAATTGGGGAGATCAAACATCTCCATCCCAGCTGGTTTACAACGATCACCTTGACGGTGATGCTGAGACTTACGGCCTGAGTGCAGGTGATGCCTTCGAAGGTGTATCAACGCCCGATAGCTCAGCGGCTTCGCTAACAACGCTGGATGGCGAGGAGCAGGTACAAGACAGTACACGTCAGACCTTTGAGAATGACATCTTGCCCGACCCAACTCAGTCCGAGGAGCTTGAGCATAGCGCTGAGGCCGTTGATGAGGTGTCGTTGGAGGAGGGGCCATCATCAGCTGCCGATAACACCACGCCTTGGGCAAATAAACAATCCGTATCAGAGTTCCAATTTTCTGATGGGCCTATAATCATCACCCCCGAGCCATCAATCCCCACCTCTGAAGAGCCATTAGATTCACATCACTGATTAGCTCAGAAAAGCTTTCATTTCCACCCACAAAAAATATTTTTAGAGGTTTGGTTATTTGAACCCAGCTAGTCATGAACAATAGGTATAATATGGCTTAGATATCCGTATTTTTTTTATGAGCAATCCAACGCTGCAAGCGTTTTTCCTGGGACGTGCATTAGCAACGGCTATCGGTGAAAAGCTGGAAGAGGCAATCACTACTGGAATGAGTGGTGTTGGTCGTTTTGATGCTGAGCAGAGAGAATGGCTACATCGATTTGTTGAAGATGTTGTTGAGCAGGCTCAATCTTCCCAAACAGTGATGTCTTCTGAAGCTAACGGTTCAGAGTCCGGTGAAGACTTGCAGGCTACGATTGATAACTTACGAGCTGAAATTGCTCAAGTACGCGTTGCTTTGCAACAATATCGTGCCTCTTCTTGATACATACCTTTTCTTGGGAAAATACTACGTTACGGCCAGAACTTAGCCGCAAGGTCGACAGCCGTTTTCAAAACCAAACTATTACCCTGCCGTTGGCCCTCTAGGAGACTGCGTGCCTACAGTTCCTGACATAACCGATCATCGTTCATTAGATGAGCATTCATCAGAGCGCTTGCCTAATGAACATGCCAATTTTAGTACTTCTCAAGTGACGACAGGATTGACGTCGGGTGAATCAGGTTCTAGTCTGACATCGGTGCACTTAGCTGACAAGCAACTAAGTGCACCGACAGAGAAACGCTACCGCTGGAACCGACGCTATAGTCGGCCAGAGCGTTTTATTGATATCTGGTCATTTTTTCTGACACTTTTAGGTAAGCGTTGGCTTTATGGCAAATCCTGGAGCTATGCGGGCGGAATATCTGCTGAAAAACAAGCCGCGCGTCGCCGTGCTCAGGCCCGTTGGATTCGCCATACCTGCCTAAACTTAGGACCTACATTTATTAAGCTGGGGCAGCTCTTTTCTACACGTTCTGACCTCTTTCCAGCTGAATATGTCGAAGAGCTATCAAAGCTACAGGATCAAGTACCCGCTTTTAGCTATGAACAAGCCAAAGCAATCATTGAAAGTGACTTAGATCGCCCTATAGCTGAGCTGTATCTAACCTTTGATCCGATTCCCTTAGCAGCTGCTAGCTTAGGGCAGGTACACAGAGCCCAGCTACATTCCGGGGAAGAAGTCGTCGTTAAAATTCAGCGACCTGGCTTGCAGAATCTATTTCAAATTGATTTATCTATCCTCAAAGGCATTGCTCATTATTTCCAAAACCATCCTGAATGGGGCAGAGGCCGTGACTGGATCGGGATCTATGAAGAGTGCTGCCGGATTTTATGGCTAGAAATTGATTTTTTGCACGAGGGTCGTAATGCCGATACATTTCGTCGTAATTTCCGTGACATTAATTGGGTCAAAGCTCCCCGTATCTATTGGCGATATGCATCACGGCGTGTACTGACGTTAGAATATCTACCGGGTATTAAAATTAGTCATTATGAATCTCTAGAGGCGGCAGGACTGGATCGACAGCGGCTGGCGCAGTTAGGTGCTCAAGCCTATTTGCACCAGCTTCTTAACGATGGCTTTTTCCATGCGGATCCTCATCCTGGCAATATCGCAGTGAATCCGGATGGCGCTCTGATCTTTTATGATTTTGGCATGATGGGCCAAATTCAGCCGATTACCCGAGATGGTCTGATGCGCACCTTTATGGGGGTGGCTCAGAGAAATGCCGATATGGTAATGATGTCTTTGGTAGAGCTGGGTGCCTTAACAGAAGCTGACGATATGGGACCTGTACGGCGCTCGATTCAGTATATTCTAGATAACTTCATGGACAAACCCTTTGAGGAACAGTCCATCACCGCCATCAGTGACGATCTGTATGCGGTTGCTTATGACCAACCGTTTCGATTTCCAGCTACATTTACATTTGTTATGCGAGCATTTTCCACATTGGAAGGTGTGGGTAAAGGGCTAGATCCAGACTTTAACTTTATGGAGGCTGCAAAACCGTTTGCTAATCAGCTTATGACTAACGTTTCTAATGCTTCTAGTAACGGTCTGATTGGTGAAATTGGCCGTCAGGCTGCTCAAGTGGGTAGTTCAGCGTTCGGTCTACCCAGGCGAATTGAAGATTCGCTAGATCGTTTAGATCGAGGAGATATCCGTGTACGGGTACGATCCATTGAAACGGATCGCGCCATCCGTCGCCTCAGCAGTGTCAATCTGATGATGAACTATACACTGCTCGTGGGGACATTTACCCTATCGGCCACCGTATTATTGGTGAGCCAACTGCCATGGTTTGCGTTGGGAATGGCATTACCTGCGGCGGCTTCAGGGGTAGCCTTAATCCGTTCCTTAATGCGTCTTGGTCGAGCTGATCGCATGCCCTAGTTAATTTTTATGCCTAGCTGCTTTATGCAACGCTTTTTTGCCGGTTTAACGGATCCAGGATTACTGCGCACTAGCAATCAAGATGCTTATTACCTGGATGATTTAGGCCGTTTCTTTGTGGTTGCTGATGGCATGGGTGGGCATGCTGGCGGTCAGGAAGCTAGTCGCTTGGCCACGGAAGCTATTTATCAGTATTTAGATAATCACTGGGATAGTTCGGAGTCTCCAGATGTGATGCTGCGTAAGGCATTTATTGCGGCTAATGATGCTATTTTAAAAGACCAATATCATCATCCTGAACGGGCAGATATGGGAACAACGGCGGTGGCCGTCATGTTTCGAGAGCATGACAATCATCCTTGGTGTGCCCATGTTGGGGATTCCCGACTCTACCGGCTACGGGGAGCCAAACTCGATCAGATTACGACCGACCATACCTGGGTTGCGAAGGCCATTGAAGATGGTGAGCTAACCCCGGATGAATCGAAGCATCATCCTTGGCGGCATGTGCTTTCCCAATGCTTAGGGCGAGAAGATTTAAATCGAATTGATATTCAGACTTTGGATGTCTCAGGGGGGGATCGGTTGCTGCTATGTAGCGATGGTCTAACCGAAGAGCTTTCTGATCCACTAATTGCCACCCATTTGAAGTCGATTCGATCCTGTCCCACTGCTGCGGAGTCTCTAGTGGATGCGGCTAAGCAGCGCGGTGGCCGCGATAACATTACGGTGGTAGTAGTAGCTTTTCAAGATTAATCCCAATGTCTAAGTGATGAGGGTGGAGTAAAACTAGATGTTTAAATGTGCGCTGGTCTGCACCGATTTTGATGACAGTCTACAGCGACTGCTCGAATTTGTGCCTGATTTGGTTCAGTCTGGTCTAGATCAAATCGTTTTTTTTCACAATGTCTCTCTGACTAAGGACCGTGAGATTCCCAAAGTTGATGATGACGCTGTAGCTGCGGCCAAACGCCGACTGGAGGTAGCTAACCAGGCTGCCCTACCGGAGGGAAAGTCGGTGATAGTTGACGTCAGGTCAGGCCGGGTTATTGACAATATTGCGAAGGTAGCGCGCTGCTATGACGCCAATGTACTTATTTTAGGAACACCGACCCGCTCTTTGCTGACGGAAAAAATTTTTGGTAGTACTACTACAGGAATTGCCAAACAGCTGGATGTTCCGTTAGTGATTTTACGTCCCCAGTTGGTATCAACGTATCGGAAGCAAGAACTCGCTCTACGGTGTCAAACATTATTTGACCATTTGTTGGTGCCCTTTGATGGCAGTGACAGTGCTAAGTGTTTGGTATCGCAGATTAAAGCGGCAGCCCAGACTAATAGCCATCCCAAGCAGTGTACGCTTTGTTGGGTGATTGATGAGTGTATTCGTATAGAGCTAAGGGAATCAGAAGAACAGGTCCAGGGGTTGCTGGATGACGTTAAAACAGATTTAGAATCGGTCGGGATCGAGGTATTTACTGAGGTTCGTCAGGGTGATCCCCAGCCGGAAATATTGAAGTCGGCAGAAGTAAATGATATTTCTGCGATCGCAATTTGTTCAGGTAAAACCAAAGGCATCTTACAGTGGTCCGTACCCAGCTTTACCAGCGCTCTACTACGCTCCAGCTGGCATCCCGTCATCCACTTTCCTCGTTCCGATTAAGCCGGTTATATCTGCAGCTATCGAGTTAAGAAACGGAATGCATGGCTTCGAAACTTAACAACATTTGGGGTTTCAAATTATCATTCAGCTCTTTTCTCAGCATATTTTTACTGTCCCGGGGACTGCCTATGGGCATAACAGTGCGCGCCATCAGCACCCATTCCTTAAGCAGTTTCTGCTGAGGCGTAGCAATATGCAGACGGCGGAAGTTAATGAACGCATTGGGAGCCTCTTTAGAGAAAAATAGAACCCGATACGCCCCTTCTTCACCCAAATGCCAAATAAATTTTTGGTTGCCAGGATTTTTAAGATCCAGATAGCTAGATAGCCACCGAGCCCCTTGAGCTTTGCTATAAAACGCTGTCACCCACAGCACCATTGGATAAGGATTTCGAACACATAAAAAATTGTTGGAACCGGTGTTGCTAATCCGTTTCTCAATTTCTAAGGAGCCCAACATCGCCCACAGAGTAGGTAACTGACGATTGCTCATAGTCAGTAGCCTAGGAAATACAATCTCTGCAATCGGAGTATTTTGGGGCCAGACCTGGAGTCGGCAAAACCGATCTTCTTCAGAGTCACTAGGAGAGACTGGTTTAGTAACGACAGGGACATCCCTAAGAGTGCTCTGGATCTGTTTACCCAGATCAATTGAGCGACCAAATCGATTTTCTAACGGTGCTAGCCGATCGAGTAGGTGGCTAACACTGTTAGGTCGTTGAGACCGATCTTTGGCCAAGCAACTCATAATCACGTCCTTAAGCACCTTAGGCAAGGCCCCATAGGGCGACAGGTCCTCTAGAGAAATCGGTTCCTGAGAGCGATGAGCCTTGTACCAGCCGCCAAACGTATTATTGTTAGGCCGCAACGGCAAACAACCTGTCAGCATTTGATACATCATAATGCCCAGGCTATAGATATCAGAACGCTTATCAAGCTCTTGCCCCTCCATTTGCTCCGGCGAGGCATAGGCCAATGTCCCCATAAAGCTACTCGTTTGCTCACTGTTGTCAGCTTGTATAAGTTTGGCAATCCCAAAGTCCAAAATCTTAACCAATTCACCGATGCTGGAACTTTGAGTGACCAAGATATTACTGGGTTTAATATCCCGATGAATAATGGGAATGGCTTGGCCATTGAGAATAATGCCTTTGTGGGCTGTTTCTAACCCTAGACAAATTTGTCGAGTAAAGTCGAGGAATCTGGGTATGGGAAGCGGTGTTGGATGAATAACCTGTCCAAGATTTTGCCCCTTAAGATACTCCATAACGTAGAACGGGATTTCATCATCCGTCACACCATAGTCCGTAACCCTAACCACATGGATACTATTGTTTCCCAGCTGGGCGCAGGTCATCGCCTCGCGCATAAATCGCTGAGTCATTTGCTTGTTCAGCAGAGTGTGGGCGAGAAATTTGACAGCAACGGGAACCCCCCCCAACAGCATATCTTCAGCCAAATAGACTTTACCCATGGAGCCTTGACCAATGGAGTCCATAAGCTCGTAACGATTAGCAAGTCTACGACCAAAGTTACTGTCTGCCATTTAGCGCTGCGGTTCTGAAAGTTTGTAATAAAAATCAGATGTATGGCACTTCTAAACCATCCTCTAAGCCAATAATACATAGCGTTGGTCCTATTGCCGAGAGGCCTATACAACCTCCTAGAAACTTCAGCCACAGCAGCCACAAGCTTGATCCTAGAGGGCTAAAAAATAGAGGCTCAAACATCATAGTGAGGATGAGGCTACCGTACGCATACGATGGAGCACAAACGATGACGCACAAACTATTATGTGCAATTCCCCCTAAAGAATTGCTGTTAACGTAGAAAATATCATCGACGCACAGGCTTACACTCGATCACCCTGCTTAAAATAAGACTATTACGGCCCAGTAATGACTGGCTCTAGCATCTACCACAACATTTGAGGCTTAAGCTTGTCGTTCAGCTCTTTCTTAAGCATGTTTTTACTTGTCTGAGGGCTGCCTACCGACAACGTTGTACGCGCCATCATTGTCCATTCCTTCAGCAATTTCTGCTGAGGAAGAGCAATGTGTAAACGACGAACATTTACAAACTGATTAGGACTGTCTTTGGAAAAGAATAATACGTGATAGTTCTTGTTTTCTCCTAAGTGCCAAATAAATTGTTGGTCACTCGTTTTTTTAAGATCTAGGTAGCTCGACAACCATCGAGGTCCTTGGCTTTTACTGTAAAACGCTGTAATCCATAACACCATCGGATGAGGATACAGGGTACATAGAAAGTTGTTGTACCCTGTATTACCCATGCGTTTCTCAATTTCTTGGGGAGGCAGCATCACCCACAGTGTAGGTAGTTGGCGCTTATCCATGGTGAGCAGTTGAGGAAACACAATTTCTGCGATGGGTTTATCCTTTGGCCATGCTTGCTTACTAAAAAAAGGATGGGCTGCGGGTTTCGGCGGGGCAGGGGGCGGAGCAGGTAATGTAAACCCTTGAATATGGCCAAGAAGCTGATTCACACTGCTGGGGCGTTGGCTCGGTTCCTTGGCCAGACAGCTCATAACCGCTTCTTTTAACTGCTTTGGTAATGGACCATAGGGCGATAAATCATCCAACGGGGTAGGGTCTTGATTACGATGGGCGTCATACCAACCGCCAAATGAATCCATTTTTCGGGGGCGCAATGGTAATGAGCCTGTCAGCATTTGGTACATCATGACGCCCAAGCTGTAAATATCAGAACGATGATCGAGTTCTTGCCCCTCCATCTGCTCGGGCGAGGCATAGGCTAATGTCCCCAAGAACGTACTGGTGTGGTCGCTATCGCCTGCTTGCATAAGCTTGGCAATCCCAAAGTCCAAAATCTTAACGAGTTCACCGACACTGGGGCTGTGGGTAACTAAAATATTGCTGGGTTTGATATCCCGATGAATAATAGGAACCACCTGATCGTTGAGAATAATTCCCTTATGGGCTGCTTCCAACCCTAGACAAATTTGTCGGACAAAAGCGCGAAATCGTTTGACTGGCAGAGGCCTTGAATGGATTACTTGACCAAGATTTTTCCCCTGGAGATACTCCATGACATAGAAAGGGATTTCGTCATCGGTGACGCCGTAGTCTGTAACCCTGACAACATGGATGCTCTTATTTCCCAGCTGCGCACAGGTCATAGCCTCATGCATAAATCGCTGGGTCATTTGTTCGTTGAGCAGAGTTTGGGCAAGAAATTTGACAGCGACGAGAACACCACCTAGCAGCGTATCCTTAGCCAAATAGACACTACCCATGGAGCCTTGACCGATGGAGTCCATGAGTTCATAGCGATTGACAAGTTTACGACCAACGTTCTTGTTCATTTCAAAGCTGCGACCCTAAGTCAATAGACTAGCGACAACGACAAGTAACAATAGACACATCGGGATGCGTCTATCTCCCTATATAACTAAACTTCAGTCCCCGTAAGCGCCAATCCCTATCCCAAGGAAAAAGTAGTGAGTGCTTTATTAACTCCGGAGTCTTAAAACATCGTGGATAGACTATCTATCACTACACCTTGAGATATAGGGTGCCAGGGTGAATTGACAGCAACTTAGAAATCAACTGATGTGTGTCCTACTAACCTGGATGCCGCTCAACAACGGCTTCCATAGTGCTGGTTAAATGATGGCCGGCAATAATGCCTCCCGAAAAATGATACCGATCAGGACTAAGACGATAAAGGGTTTCAAACCCGGTACGCATGTGTCGATCCTTAAGAGCCCAGTATTGCTGAACGATTGACTCCGGTGCGAGCCAGCCTTCACCCTCAACCCGTCCAAGCACGCTGTGTTGCAAGACAAAGGTATATTGACGGTCGCCCCCGGCAATGCGCCCTTTATACTGAAGGGATACATCGTCTAGCTCCCCTTTAGGAAAAACGAGCTTAGTGACCATCGTGAACCAGTCATTGCTATTCCAGGCAACTAGAATTTTGCCTTTAACGGTCATCGGGAGTGAATCCTTGGCTAACCAGTTACCTTGAAGGGTCCAACGTCCCGGCTCAATCAGAAAACTGTGGCTCACGTGTTCTCCCTAATGGTCTATAACGATTTGTATAGGTCACTCTCAATAATTTATTGCTCGGAAACTTGGAACGTTAAGAATAATAAAGTTACAGAAGACTGCTAATGACTGCAAGTTTAGATTACCCGTTCCCTGGGAATATCTGCACCCTCTGCACCCTAAGAATAAATGAAGATCTGGGGTGATTGCTACCGTAGTGGGATAAATCTTGTATCTTTTTATAGCTACGTTAATCGTTCGTAGCTACGTTCACGCCCATCTTTTCAATCTGGCCAAGTTGGCAGGGATAGCTGGCTCCCGTAACAGCCAGCAGATTGCCAGGATGCTGGTGCCAACGCCAATAGCCGAGGATAGCAAATGCGATCGCTTCTTTAAATCCGCTATCAAGACCAATATCATCGGTGGTGAGCAGAGTGACATCCGGTAATTTGACTTGCAGCTGCGATCGCAAATATCCATTTTTACTCCCCCCCCCGCATAGTAAAACCTCGTCGGGTACACGGGGTAGCTGTCGATAGCTATCAACAATCGTAGTGGCGGTAAAGTCAGTCAGGGTCGCCAGAAAATCCGCCTGACTCAGCCCCAACGCCTGAGCCTCTTGCCAACAGTTATGGCCATAGTCAGCCCCAAATAGCTCCCGTCCCGTCGATTTAGGGGGGGGCTGCCGAAAAAATGGATGGGTCAACCACCGATCAATTAACCGTTGGCAGGGGGTACCTTGGGCAGCCCAATCCCCATTGTGATCATAGGTCAATTTACCCTGGCTAAAGGCATGCACAGCCCAGTCAATCAGGGCATTACCAGGGCCAGTGTCCCAACCGACAATGCCCTGGGGTGGACTGCCCGTTTTATCCCAGGGAGGTAAGTAGGTGAGGTTACCAATCCCGCCAATGTTTTGCACACATCGATGATGGTGCGGATGGCTGAGGAGACTGGCATCAACAGGGGGCACTAGGGGGGCACCGTGACCACCTGCGGCAATATCAGCATGGCGAAAATCACTAACAGTGGGCGTTTTAGTCAGGGCGGCAATTAATTCCCCTCGCCCTAGCTGCCAGCTGTAGCCCATGCGAGCTGATGTGGGAGGGCGATGATAGATGGTTTGACCGTGGGAGGCAATGAGGTCAGCTGGCCCCAGCTGATTGGCGGTGTTGGCAAATGCGATCGCAATCTCGTCATCCAGGCTGGCAATATCGGCCATGGTGAGGGGCTTCCCTCCACATATGGCCAGGATGCGATCGCGCAGCTCCGTTGAATAATCAGCCGTCTGGGTTGCGAGAAGAGTAGGCTGCACATTATAGCCCACCCCCGTTAACTCCACTAAGGCGGCGTCAATCCCATCGACGGAGGTACCACTTATGAGGCCAATAACTTTCATAAATATCTGCAATATCTACAGCGTAGGCAGCTTATCAATACCGCCGTTGGCTCCCACGACTACCATTAGAGAGCCAGCCTTTAGACGCGTGACTGGACTCGGGTTAATCTCAAATTTGTCCATTGCATTTTCTTTGCTAATGGCCATCAGCGTCAGCCCGTAGTTGTTGCGCAGATCCAGCTCAACAATCGTTTTCCCATCAAATTCTTGGGGAACAACCACCTCCACAATGCTGTGATCTGGGTCCAATTCAAATCGATCCAGCACTCCCGGACGCGTGATCGAACGCGCCAGCTCACACCCCATTTCAAACTCTGGAAAAACCACATGATCGGCCCCCACCCGCTGCAGGAGCTTGCCATGGATTTCTGTCGAAGCTTTAGCCACTACATTGGCCACCCCCGCTTCTTTAACATTGAGTGTAGTAATAATGCTTTCCTGAATGTAATTACCAATGGCCACAATCACCGTATCAAAATCAGGAATTCCTGCCTCCTGAAGTGCGGAAGGCTGTGTAGAATCCATTTGGACAGCATGGGCTGCAATTTGATCCGTTAGCACCTGGGCCACCCGGTCTTCATCAGAGTCAATCCCCAAGACCTCGTAACCCATGCCGTGCAGAGTTAAACAGACAGCACGCCCAAAGCGCCCTAGACCAATGACCGCAAACTGGCGATTGTTAGCACGCAGATTCCTAAAAAACTTTAGTGACGATAGATTCACGGTAATTGCTAATCACTCAACATGACCCAAGTCTATGGTGAGCATACCTGATTAGTCTGTCCCCATGGAGCTATTCTGAAAACGATTGAGTATCGATTTCTTTCTTTGCTAGGCTAGCCTAATGATCTTGGGAAGGAGATATAAGTGAACATTCAACTTGGTCGTGGCAAAACAGCAAGACGTGCCTATGGCATCGATGAAATCGCATTAGTGCCCGGACCCAAAACCCTAGATCCCGAATTAGCCAACACTCAGTGGACCCTTGGCAATATAGAACGTGAGATCCCCATTATTGCCAGTGCCATGGACGGCGTTATTGACGTGCGGATGGCTGTGGAGCTAGCAAAACTAGGGGCTCTTGGCGTCCTAAATTTAGAGGGCATTCAGACTCGCTACGAAGATCCCAACCCTGTACTGGACCGGATTACCTCCGTTGGCAAAGCCGAATTTGTCCCACTGATGCAGGAAGTTTATTCCCAGCCTGTACAGCCGGCCCTAATTCAGAAACGAATTGCAGATATTAAGGCTCAAGGAGGAATCGCAGCCGTTAGCTTAACCCCTTTGGGCGCAGCTAAATATGGTCAGACCGTAGCCGAGGCCCAAGCTGATCTGGTGTTTGTACAAGCAACGGTGGTGTCTACCAATCATTTATCTCCTGAGTCTGTCACCCCCCTAAATTTGGCAAGCTTTTGTGAGCAAATGCCGATGCCAGTCATTTTAGGAAACTGTGTTACCTACGACGTCACCCTTGACTTAATGAAGGCCGGAGCAGCCGGTGTTCTAGTGGGTATTGGCCCTGGCGCGGCCTGTACCTCACGGGGGGTTTTAGGTGTAGGTATTCCCCAAGCAACGGCTGTTTCTGACTGTGCAGCAGCTCGGGATAACTACCAACGTGAAACAGGACATTATGTGCCTGTGATCGCAGACGGGGGACTCATCACTGGGGGAGATATTTGTAAATCGATCGCCTCAGGTGCCGATGCGGTCATGATTGGGTCTCCCTTTGCCCGTGCAGCCGAAGCGCCTGGGCGGGGGTTTCATTGGGGCATGGCGACACCCAGTCCTGTTCTCCCTCGGGGGACACGCATCCAAGTAGGTACGACGGGTAGCCTGCAACAGATTTTAAGGGGACCCGCCCAGCTCGATGATGGCACCCACAATCTCCTAGGTGCCTTAAAAACAAGTATGGGTACCCTCGGGGCCAAAGATATTAAGGATATGCAACAGGTTGAGGTTGTGATTGCCCCTTCACTGCTAACAGAAGGTAAGGTTTATCAAAAAGCCCAACAGTTAGGCATGGGTAAGTAGTCTGAGCTTGTCTGAGCTTTGTCTATTATTAACATCATGATCCACATCACTGGCTCATAATGACCTTCCTCACTAGCGCTTTTGTTTTCTTGTCACCACTAGAAAACAAAACTTAAAATCCGCGTCATACCTGGGGTGTAGGGGATGGCAAAAGCTGAGACTTGACCTACAATGAGACAGAAAGCGGAGACGGAAGTTTCCGTTCACTCCTCACACCACACTCCGCCTAAGCCCGTTGGGTTTAGGCGGTTCCTATAGGTTCCTACATGGGGTACTTAATCATGGTTTTTGGCGCGTGTAAAAATCAGAATTTTTACAGTAACGTCACTGCATAACCGTTGGTAGCCAGTCGAATTGCCCATAAAGCGATATTCTTAAGGTTGATTTTTCCCATGCTGGTATGAGTCGCAGGCCAAAATCAGCTATGGTAAGAATCTGATATTTGACGACAAGGAATGTAGGGATGTCAGCCGCACAAGTCACAGATTCGACCTTCGAACAAGAAGTACTCAAAAGTGAGCTGCCGGTGCTTGTAGACTTTTGGGCACCCTGGTGTGGCCCTTGCCGGATGGTTGCACCCGTGGTGGATGAGATTTCTGAGCAGTACAACGGCAAGGTAAAGGTTGTTAAGGTTAATACGGATGATAATCCCAAGGTGGCTAGCCAGTATGGCATCCGTAGTATTCCAACGTTGATGATCTTTAAAGATGGTCAACGGGTGGACATGGTGGTTGGAGCTGTTCCAAAAACTACCCTGGCCAATACCCTTGAAAAGTATTTATAGGTCAAAAACTGCATAGACTGAATAGTCTGGTTAAAAACAGAAGCCCTGTATTTATACTGATTTTTTGATACTTTTGACGGTCCTGACACTTTGATGGTTAGGACCGTTAATCTTTAAAGCTATCCATGCTCAGGGCTCACGTATCCCTGAAAGGCTTTCATTCAATAATCAGAACTATCTACAATCAAGCTCTGCAATGATGTTTGCAGCTCTTCAGTCAGTGAGGCCACCGCCTTTCGTCGGCTTTTTTGATAGTCATCCCAACGATCGCTAACACAAATCGGCTCTCCCACCGTTAGCAGAGCCTCCCGCTTACCCAGGGAAGGCCGAGGAAATGGATTTTCTCCCTGAAGGCGGGTCACCATATCCGCTAACAACAGCACGGTTTCTGCAAAGCGCTCTGCTGTAGGTTTTTCCAACACATAGCGGCCTGTCACAGCCACAAAGCTTTCTACCAGCCGCATATGCCACATGCGCAAATCGGCCTCCTCTGCGATTCGATCTGCCAATCCTCGTTCCACCGGGGATATTGTCGTCTCATCCCGCAAATCCTCTCGAAAGATACGCTCCCAACCTGCCTGTTCTAAACGCCGACAGCGCTCAATTACAGAACCCTTGGGCCTCAGATCAAAATACTTTTCGGCTACGGCTAGCGCTCCATTGAGCAAATGTTGTAGCCGTACAGCAAGCTGTGCATTCCCTCCCCCATCTATCTCGGGTTGCTCTAAACCGTAAATCTGCTGGTAATAGCCTTCCATGAGGAGCAACAGATGCTCGGCTAATCGATGGAGACGCCCGTAGAGACTAGTAATTTGCGCCGTGGGTAGTTCAGGGGATTCAAACTTTTCTCTACTAGGGCCGGTTATACCACTGCAGGCCTCTAGGCGACCCAGCAGCTGATCAATGGCATCCCAAGGTGGATTAATATATCGATACTGGATACCGATGGGAACAATATAGACCGGCTCAGACCGCTCGGTCTTTTTCAAATCATCTACACACCAAAATGCGAGCTGGGACACACCGGGTTCTAACGGACTGACAATTTCGTTATGGCCGTTATTGCCTCCTTCCGGCGCTGCCGCCAGCGGAAACTGACCATGGGCCAAAAGCTGTCTTGCTGATTTAAGGGCCACTAGATCTAACTTGCCTCGCTGAATCGATACTCCACCTAGTCGAGAGCAGAGTCGACCGACCCAGTTACCGGCCCATAGGGGAATGCCTCGGTCATAAATGAAATGACTATGGACCGGCTGTAAGTTTATACCCAGCTGTTTTGCTGACCGGGGTACTGCTCGCCATAGCAAATGAGCCATGCCATAGGCATCTTCAGGGGCGGGATGTCGGAATGCGATCGCAAACCGATTTTTCCCCACCTGAAAGTCACCATACAGCTGCGCCAACACATCAGCATTGCTGACTTTTATATTGACTAAGTCAGTCTGCCAGCGGACCCAACCCGGCAAACCTAACTGAACCAACCGTCGCACCCAAGGATTAAACCGCTCAGGAATAAAGTCCAAGGGAGGTTGGGCATGGATAATGGCATTGGTCACGGCAGGAATTCTCCAGCAGGCAGCAGTATAAATCGCTTAATTATTACTTAATAGATACAGCCTTAATGGCCCCTGTCATGATAGTGGTCGCAGAGTGTGTAGATTTCTATACTGCCCACTACCAAAGACTCTGTAACCGTTGTGAATTCTGGATTACGGATTCAGGACATCAGTTCTCAATCTCGGGTGATTTTAATATTTGCTCATGGCTTTTAAAGCTTCCATAAAAGACTCTCCCTCAAATCACTGATTTTAGAGGAACAAGCTTTAATAAAAAAAGACGTAAAAACTGCACTGCCTTTAACAGATTCACATCCTATTAGAGATTGCTGAACACTTATAGATAAAATTCCTATTTACTAGGATTTTGAGTAAGTCCTAATATCGTTGCATATCCAATTTTGGAGAGATTCTCTTTAGCTTAAACAACGGGGACTACGCTATAGGTAAACGGCATTTTTTGCATTAGCCATTCATTTAAATTCTATCTTTCTAAACCCGTAGATTTTTCTCAGAGAATGAGAAGTCTGCCTGTGAATCTACTGAATTAGGGTGACAATCGATCGCACTTATAGCCTATTGCTGTTAAGTTGTTTAGTCATTGTCCATGTCCACGATTAGAGCCTTTCATCCCAGCAACCAAACAGTGAAAAAAGCGACTGACGCCGTGATCAGTGATGATGTTTTATCACTCCCTTGGGATGCCTTGTTTAATAACGTTAAAAATGATTTTGATACGGCTAGTACCATCGTCGATTCTATACTGACAGTTAAAGATCGCTGTCAAATCACCCCGTTTTATGTTCAGGCTATCATTGCCAATTCTTCTGTATTTTTAGTTTCTAACACGGGCAGTTCTGAAGCATTAAATCTTACCCATGCGGGTGCATGTTGGCTCTTAGGAAAATCCATAACATGTGCATTACCAGTCGGCAATGCCACAGTTGCCCCCTGTCATGCAGTCATTCGTCATACCCCTGAAGCTGGATTTTTTATTGCTGATGTGGGCAGTCAGTCAGGTACTCGCTTGAATCGTCGTCGCCTTGTCCCTCAAAAGCGTCAGGCTCTTAGGGATGGAGACATGATTGAACTAGGAGACCTGGTATTGGAATTCTTTGTGGATAACTTTGATCGCATAGAAGACCCGCTGGATGGCCACGATATCACCTATACGGGCTATGACATCACCTATACAGGCATGGAAACCTACTCGGGGGAGTAGAACAGGGCCTCTCATATGCGCTGATACCGGCCACCCGGTAATTGGGTGATCACCCCCGCCATCTCCAGCTGGAATAAACCACTCAGCAGGGCACTTGTGTCTAGCTGAGTGGTTTGGACTAAGGTGTCTAAACTAATAGGAACATCTGGAATCATCTTAAAAATCGGCTGCAGCATGGCATCGACCTTGGTATCTGGAGCCAGCTCAGAGTCCGAAATTGGCTCATTTTGCTGACTCGTATCAGTCTCGCGAGGCATTAAGGCAAGGTTTCTGGGATTCTCCCTATCCTCAAACTCCGCATTTTTATGAAGGACAGCGCTGTTGAGTAAATCTGTGACTAGGTGGTCTTCGCCAAGAACCATAGCGGCACCGAGGTTGATCAAGGCTAAACAACCACGGGCTGTGGGATTATCTAACCCATCTGGTAGCGCGTAGACGTGACGACCATAATCGTTGGCTAAATAGGCCGTAATTAGAGCCCCAGAACGCTCTGGAGCCTCGGTAACAAGGGTGGCATGACTCAGACCGGCAATGATGCGATTGCGTCGAGGAAAATTGCTGCGATTGGGGGGCGTACCGTCGGGATATTCGCTCAAAATTAAGCCGGTTTCCAAAATGCGTTGGTAGAGTTGTGCATTATTACGGGGATAAACGACGTCTACCCCTGTTCCCAGGACGGCTATGGTCTGACCCTGGCTATCTAGACAGCCCTGGTGAGCATAGGTATCAATCCCGGTTGCCATCCCTGAGACAATAGTGAACTGCCGCTGACTGAGATAGCGGCTGAGCCGCTGGGTCCAGCGGCGACCGTAGGGACTAGGGCGGCGAGTCCCTACCATGCCCACTGTGATGGTGGTGGCATCGTTAGGCCGCAAGGGGCCACGATAGTACAGGATGGGAGGTGGGTCGGGAATTTCCCACAGCAGCCTAGGATAGTCTGCATCGGCAGGGGTCCAGAAGTGTGGGTATTGGGTTTCGTATTGTTCTAACAGCTGTTGGGGGTTGAGGTGCGATCGCAATGCTCCAATTCGATCGGCGGTCACTAGCCCAATCCCATCTACAGTCAGCAAGTCGGCTGGGTCCGCCTGCCATGCCAGCGATAACGAACCAAATTGCTCATGCAGCCGCTTGATCAATACGGGACCCACATCCTGCACCCTTGACCAGGCCAGCCAATATGCTCGTTCCAACCTAGATTCTCCGTCGCTTCAACGGTTCTAGGATGCCCATAAACACTACCGGGCTCTAGCTCTCGGAGCGTACAGGTTGCGATAGAACGCCTCAGCCCCTAGCGCTTAAACGCTGACCTGACGCTGCTGCTTAAGATACTCAAAGACACTTTTATCGCCAATGTCTGGAGGAATCGGCTGTATGAGCTTACGTACAGCAAAAACGGCAAATAAAACGGCCCAAACCCCTAGCAGATCGCGTCCCAAATCCGCAGGCAATGCACCCACCATATGGGTCAACAGTAGAGCAGGTATCAGAAGCGTCAGGAACTTAGTTTCCAACCGATTAAAACAAAACGCCTCTTTGAAGAAAATGCCGGTTAAGGCCGCAAAGGTAAACCCAATGCCCAGAATCGATAGGGGTTGCTGATACACCGTTAAGGCCAGTGGTCCTGGCTGTGCGATCGCAATTCCCAAACTTGCCACTCCCCCAACTAGCCAAAAAATTTGCAAGGCCTGATGCAACGGTCGTAGATAAATATGAATAAACCAAAGACTGACGCCTAACCCTAACCACAGGGTCCCGTAACAGACAGTCACTGCCCACAGCATACCAATGCCAGCCCCACCCGCTAGCAATAGCACCACACCCAAGGCAAAACTAAACGCGGCTAATCCTAAACCACCGCGATAAATAACCACTTCACGCCGGTCATCCGGGGTGATCACAAACGAGCCAAATTGTCCCTCATAGGTCTCTGCGCTGGTTTCTGATGCTGCTGTTACCACAATTACCTCCTGGTATGGACTGATTTAATCCATTGCAGTCCGTTGCGATTTATGGACAAGTGGAGTGCTGCTCGTAGGCCCTATGCACCTACGCCAAACTGCACCTAAGACGCTTTCGACAGCGGTAACTCAATCGTAAAGCACGTCTGCTCATCTCCGCTGCTAACCTTAATATCTCCATTAATATGTTGCACTAGCTTTTGGACCAAAGCTAACCCTAACCCCGTTCCTCCCTGCCTCCATGGATCCGCACTGGGCACTCGGTAAAACTTATCAAAAATCCGGGGTAGTTCCTCTTCAGGGATTTCCACACCCGTGTTTATCAGGTCAAATTTTAAGGCGCTACCGGTATGAGCTAGGGCCACAGACAGCGTGATTGCCCCTCCCGGAGGCGTGTATTTACACGCATTGTTCAAAAGTTCTGCCCAGATCCGGTCGAGACTTGACAGGTCTGATTGCAAGACGGGTAGATCCTTGGCTATGGTCATGGCCAATTGCTGCTGACGGCTAGTGGCCCGCTCCTGAAAGCTATTGACCAGAGCAGGTAGCCACTCATCCAATGGAATCGTTTGCAGCGCCAGATCGTGGCTACCCGCATCCAATCGCTGCAGATCGAGCAAATCATTAATCAAACTAATTTCTCGCTCACATTCTTCCTTGAGAATGCGATAGTAGCGAGCAATTCGGCCCTGCTCAACATTCGGTTTTGTCAGCTCTTCGTCTAAACCTAGCTCTTGGGTCAGGGTGACGCCTAAGAGTTGTAAGGCCACTCGCATACTGGTCACTGGGGTGCGTAGCTCGTGGGAAACGGTGCTCAAAAAGTCATCCTTGAGATTATTGACTTGCTCGAGTTCGCGGACTTGGGACTGGGACTCTTGATAGAGACGCGCCTGACGAATGGCAATAGCACACTGATTAGACACTTGCTGGACGAGACGAATTTCATATTCGCTAAAGCCATGGTCCTTGTCGTTGATCAGCCACAGATCTCCTAGCACGCCTCGGTCGTCCAAAATGGCACAGGCCAACATCGATACCAGCCCTCGTACCGGGTTAGGAGCAATGGAGCAAAACTGTAAGTACTGCCCCTCCAGGAGCTGGTGATAGACCTCAGGAAACGACTCCATTTGAGACACACGGCCCCGGTCAGACGGTAGGGTGGTGTATTCGTAATAGATGGTGGAGGTGCCCTGCTCGAGGTCATAAAGAGACGTATTGGACCCTCGGACGTTGAGGGCTTCTGTCAGCTCCTGGACCGCCGTTTGTAGGATTTGTTTTTCATCGAGACTGTCGCGCACTCGATCAGTAATCCGTTTTAGGGTGGCTTCAAACTCTGATAGCTGGTCTAGGGCACTGTTGCGCTCTTCTAGTTCTTGACATAGTTCTTGATTGGTTTGGCGAATTTGAACCAGCTCACTCACGTCTTGAAGGGTATTGATCAAGATTGGACCGCTGGCTGTTTGTAGCAAAGAGCGTTCGCCCATCACCTGCCGCTGTCCGGCATGGGTATCGATAGTGAGCGGTTGGTGAGCAAGGTCGCCGGTTTTAAGGTCGCCGGTTTTAAAGAAGCGGTCATCTTGCGATCGCAATAAATCCGTATCCACCACCGCCACCACATCGTGATCCAAACAGCCCACCAGCTGCTCTAGGGACATATCCAACAGGCGACAACAGGCCGTATTGGCAAATAGCCACTGGTGCTCCTGGTTTTTCACATAGATAGGTGTTGCCACTGCATTTAGCGAGCTGGCGAGTAAGTCAATCGCATCTTGGACGTCAGCATGATTTGAGGCGACAGATAGAGTCATTGGGCCTTTGGACAGCGTAACGGTGCTCCCCTAACTATGCCCTGGATTTTCTAAAACGGTCGACCGTGTATCGTGTGCAGCAGCCTACTCTAGAAAATACGTAATCATACGCAGACATCAGTTGGCAAAATAAACTCTGCCCGCACCCTGTAGAATTCTAGAGTTTGTTTCTTGTTAATCCCATGGGCTCCACCGACCGTGCCGGTGTCTACCCATCAACAGATGGGCTCCTCTCTCCCAATATCGATCAGCAAACACTAACCTATTCCAAACTGTCACTGGGTGTTTTGGCCTCCGGTAACGGCAGCAACTTTGAAGCCATCATGGCCGCTATTGATCGCGCAGAACTCAACGCCGAGGTCAAGGTTGTTATCTGCAATAATCCAGGCGCTAACGTGTTGCAAAAGGCAACTCATAGAGGGATTCGCACCGTACTCCTCAACCACCGCGAGTTTGAGTCACGGGTCGCCCTTGACCAAGCTATTGTTAGCGCCCTCACAGCCCATGGCGTTGACTGGGTGATCATGGCAGGCTGGATGCGGCGAGTCACTGAGCAGCTGATTTCAGCCTTTACTGGACGATTACTTAACATTCATCCCAGTTTGTTGCCCAGCTTTCCCGGACTCCATGCCGTCCGCCAAGCGCTAGAGGCCAATGTCACCATAGCCGGCTGCACCGTACACCATGTCGAGCTAGTGGTCGATAGCGGTCCCATTATCATGCAGGCAGCGGTACCTGTTTTACCAACAGATACTGAAGCGAGTCTCCAAGCCAGAATTCAAGTCCAAGAACATCAAATCTATCCCGCTGCTATTGCCTTAGCGGCCCACCACCAAACCATAGGACCATCGGCGAGACTACATTGATTTAGAGTCCCCTCGATTAGCTCCGGAAAAGAGAGCATCCGCAGTGATTGTATAAATAGTCACCTATCTAACTCTTTGCTGCCATGTTCGATACAGCCCAATTCGCTAGCAAAGATCTAGAGATCTTAGTCCGCACGGCTCTCACCCATGGGGAATTATCTCCAGGCGTTGCCATGGCCGTTGAAGACTACCGTGCAAAATCTGGACTAACAGCGGTCGAACAGCGACAATTAACAATTTTAGACAGTGCCATTGCTGATGGTTGTATTGTCCCGATCCAGATACAAGCTACGACTATTTCCTAGGGACGCTGACGTTCCTCTAACACATCCATAGACAGCTAGGGCATCGAGTCATTTATAGTGGTAAATATAGGCGGTAGCTATCCAGCTGCTCAACGTCTGCCTGCTCTATGTCTGCCTTTAAAAAGATCATGCTTCTGAGTTCGATACTTCGTCGCTGCCGCTGGATTGCTGTGGTTGCGATCGCACTAGCCGTTAACCTCACCATGGCCACACCGGCCCATGCCACTGGGGTATATGACATGCCTCTCAACGCCAGTGAAGATGCTTGGGTACTAGACGACGCCAATCAGATCACCCGGCTCAACGAAATCAACCTCAACAAAGCACTCAAAAACCTAGCGGCAGAAACTGGCCAGGATGTTCGCTACGTAACTATCCATCGCCTAGACTATGGCGAAACCGCCCAAAGCTTTGCTGAACAACTATTCACGCGCTGGTTTCCCACCGCAGAAGCTGGTGCCAACCAAACTGTGGTGGTGTTAGACGATGTCACCAATAATATCGGCCTCAAATCCGGCGAAGAAACAGCGGCCTTGTTGCCTGCGGACATTGCTGACAGCATCACCCAGGAAACAATGAAAGCACCTCTGCTCAAAAACAATAGCTACAATCGGGCGTTTGGTGATGCCACTGAGCGGCTAGCAGCTGTCCTGGCAGGCGAGCCAGATCCTGGCCCTCCTATCATTGGAGAAACCATCAACATTGAAGGCACCTTTGCAACTGCAGAAGAAACTGAAGAGAATCGCACTAGCTCCACCTGGGTGGTGGTCGTGCTGCTGATTTTGGCGACAGTTATTCCCATGGCCACCTACTACTGGTACCTCTCCATTGGGGGCTAATTCTGGCGGTGCGGCAGGCATTAGCTACGACTGACTCACATTTTCTTTGCCATTAAAAAGCGGCCCCATGGGGCCGCTTTTTAATGGCCGGTTCAAGTTAAGGCTTAAAGCCTACACAGCCCCAAAAACACCTTAAACCTAAGCATAAACTGCTTCTAAGGCATCACTGGTCACACCCTGCAGCAGACCTTCGGTCAGAGCCATGTGCAACATGAGATCAACCACACGATTGGAATAGCCCCACTCGTTGTCATACCAGGTCAACAGCTTAAAGAAATTGGGATTAAGCTCAATGCCAGCGCCAGCATCGAACACGCTGGAACGAGGATCGCCGACAAAGTCAGTAGAAACTACAGGGTCTTCGGTATAGCCTAAAACGCCTCGCAGTCCATTTTTGGACGCCGCTTCCATGGCCTGGCAGATTTCACCATAGCTCGTCGCTTTTTCAGTGCGTACGGTCAAATCCACCACCGATACATCAGGTGTGGGCACCCGCAGCGCCATACCAGTCAGCTTACCCACCAGCTCTGGAAGTACCAGGGTCACAGCCTTAGCGGCTCCCGTGGAGGCTGGAATAATATTTTGGGCCGCACCCCGACCGCTGCGCAAGTCCTTTTTGTTGGGACTATCCACAGTTGGCTGGGTGGCAGTAGAAGCGTGCACAGTGGTCATCAAACCTTCTGCAAACCCAAAATGCTCATGGATGACCTTAGCCACAGGCGCTAGACAGTTAGTGGTACAGCTAGCGTTAGAAACAATTTGATCAGTGTCAGGATTAAAGGTTTTGTGGTTTACACCCACCAGCAGAGTGGGCACCTGATCAGGACTCTTAGTAGGCGCTGAGATGACTACCCGCTTAGCCCCAGCTTTTAGATGATTTGAAGCTTGCTCATGGGTGGTAAACCGCCCAGTGGCTTCAACTACATAGTCAACACCAAGATTTCCCCAAGGCAGGTCAGCTGGATTCGAGATCGAAAAACAGGGAATAAAGTGTCCGCTGACAACAATTCCATTATCTCGAGCTTCAACATGGCCAGGGAAAGGACCATGGGTGGAATCGTATTTCAATAAGTAAGCCAGATTCTCAGGGGAAACTAAATCGTTAATACCAGCAAACTCAATGTTTGAATTTTTGATGGCGGCCCGCAGTATCAAACGCCCGATACGACCAAACCCATTAATGCCAACTTTCAGTACGGCCATGACAAATAGTGCTCATTGTTACAACATCACTGCCTCAATAAACGAGCAGCTTGTAATGGTTTATGGCTGATTAGACACGCTTGGCGGGGATCATCCGTTTTCCTTTAGAGTTGCTAGGTTTTATGCAAACAAAGCTTACAAAACGTAGTCAAATATAACTGGGGTGATACTTTCGAACAAGCTATAACTCAAATTATTTCATCGCCCTGTCATGGGTTTGACAGTTTCAAACGCAGCGATTTTCTGATGTATCTGCTGTACTTTTCCTGTCCACGTTGGTTTGTCTAATACGGGTATAGACGGCATCGTGCTCAAGGCATTGGCTAAGGGTATCCACGAACGACAGCCGCCATAAGCCGACTGCCAGTCGATCTGAACCGGTGTAGCTAAACGATGCACTCTCAGGATAAGAAGATGAAGCGGTTGAGCGGGTTTCCACCGCAATCGCTCGGTTACAAACTGCTCATTCCAAATATGAAATGGCAGTAAAGCCTCCACAGCCTCTCTAGTCTTCACCACCCAGACATAGGAAATATCGGCCCAAGCCTGCAACGTGACCTGGCTGGGATGCCAGCCTGGGGCAACTGCTGTCACCTGATTGGCCCACTGGGGTTTTAGCAAATGGGGCTTTTGATGTTCATAGGTAGGGTACAGCCACACCCGCTGATGGGGCACCGTGAAGTGCTTGTTGTCTTCACGAATACCCCCTTTGCGCAGCAGTAAAATACTTTGCCCCTGGACTAAAGCGTCGACGGCAACAGACCATTCCTTAAGAGCATGCTGCAACATGGGTGATACCGCTTAAAAACTAAAAGATTTAGACAGCTGACAATATCTTAAATAACCGTATAAGTAAGCGCCCCCTGAGCGGAGTCGAAGGGGACGCTGGTTGTGAATG
>NZ_JADEXP010000061.1 GCF_015207065.1 Leptolyngbya cf. ectocarpi LEGE 11479
CTGCTGGTCTGGCTCCTAATCAAGTGACAGATAGTCTGACAGCGGACGATTGGCATCAGCCGTATGGGCATTGGCAACACTGGCTCCAATGTCTGGAAAAAAATGACTTTCAACCAGGCCGTACTGAGTCAGGATATACCGTCCTAGGTTGGACGGCGGTACCTGTAGCAGGGTCAATCCAGCAGCTGTTGGAAGATTATTACAGCACCCAGCTCAACCGACAAACCTTTTCACAGCTGCACCATCAACTCACTCAAAAAATCAAAAATTTGACGGGTAAACTGCGCCAAAAGGCGGCTAAGTTTTATCAGCGGTTGGAGGATTCTGACCAGGCTGAAGGCTATCGCGTGGAAGCAGATTTACTGATGGCTTATCTCCATGAGTGGCAACCAGGGATGTCGTCGATTCAGCTGAAGGCGTTTGAATCAGGAGAGCCCGTCACGCTATCGCTGAATCCTGAAAAAAATGCGGTGCAAAATGCCCAGGCTTTTTATAAGCGACATCAAAAACTGAAGCGCACCCGTGATGCGGTGATGCCTTTGCTGGAGGAGGTGGAAACGGAGCTGCACTACCTTGAACAAGTGGAAGCTGCCCTGCTCCAAACCGCTCAGTATAGGACTGTTGACGATCTCATGGCCCTAGAAGAAATCCGTGACGAGCTGATACAGCAGGGTTATGTGAGAGATCCCTATCAGCGTCAGAGTAAATCCAGGGGCCGGGCCGACCTGCCCAACTTTCATAAGTTCCAAACCCCCAGTGGTACTGATGTCTGGGTAGGACGCAACAATAGCCAAAATGAGGCCCTATCGTTTAAGGCGGCCAATGACTATGATCTATGGCTCCATACCCAGGAAATTCCTGGCAGTCATGTGCTACTACGTCTGGAACCTGGCGTGAATGCCAGTGATGATGACCTGGCCTGGGCGGCTAACATTGCGGCCTGGTTTAGCCGGGCCCGACAGTCGGAGCAGGTGCCGGTGGTTTATACCAAACCTAAACATGTCTATAAACCGAAAGGAGCCCGTCCTGGCATGGTGATCTATAAACACGAACAGGTGCTATGGGGCCAACCGCAAAAAGCCAAAGCTTATTTAGACACCCAGGCAACCCATGACAAAGCGTAGTAAAACATCAACCGTAGGTTGGGTAGAACACAGTGAAACCCAACAAAACCCAGATTTGTCCCTTACGACTCCCCCCGCCAAACGTCTCCATCCCCTCAGTGTGGCCCCTATGATGGACCGCACCGACCGGCATTTTCGCTATTTTATGCGGCAGATCACTCGCAAAACGCTGCTGTACACGGAGATGATCACCGCCCAGGCGATTCACCATGGCGATCGCAACAAGCTCTTAGGGTTTGACCCAGCCGAAAAACCCCTGGCGCTACAGATTGGTGGCGATAATCCTCAGCTGCTGGCCAAATGTGCCCGCATTGCTGAAGATATGGGCTATGACGAGGTCAATCTCAATGTGGGCTGCCCTAGCAACCGGGTGCAAAGTGGTCATTTTGGGGCTTGTCTGATGGCCCAGCCGGAACGGGTGGCTGACTGTGTGGCGGCAATGCGGGCGGCGGTGAGTATTCCAGTCACGGTCAAGCATCGGATTGGAATTGATGAGTGCGATCGCTACGAGGACATGAGCCACTTCGTCACTACGGTTGCCGCTGCCGGTTGCGATCGCTTTACTGTGCATGCCCGTAAGGCATGGCTCCAGGGACTCAGTCCTAAGGACAATCGCACTATTCCTCCCCTACGCTATGACGATGTCTATCGCCTCAAGCAGGAGCAACCCCAGCTGTGGATTGAAATCAACGGGGGCATCAAAACCTTAAGCCATAGTCTGGTTCATCTACAGCAGGCAGACGCCGTCATGATTGGTCGAGCCGCCTATGACACCCCCTATATTTTTGCTGAGGCTGACCACGATATTTATGCTGCAGACTATGCCCCCTTGACCCGTCATCAGGTTGTTCTCGCTATGTTGCCCTATATTGCTCACTGGACCGAGCAGGGAACTAAGCTCCACTCCATCACTCGACACATGCTGCAGCTGTTTCATGGCGTGCCGGGTAGCCGTGCTTGGAAGCGCCACCTGACTGATAATAGCTGCCGCCCCGGTGCTGGCGTTGACACTGTCAACGCCGCATTAGCTCACGTCCCAGGGCCGATGAGTAAAAATATCTATCAACCGATGTCTTTGTCAATGTAAATCCCTGGGTGATTGCAAAAAATAAATCCCCTGACCACGAAAATTTTAGAACGTGATAAATCTTAACAAAAAATTACAATTTGAGACAGAATGGGGATCAGTAAGTTAGCTCTCCCCTTAGATGTCAAGAATCAAGATTACGGTCTATGGCCGGGTGCAAGGTGTGGGCTTTCGCTATCACACGCGGCAAAAAGCACAAGAGCTGGATTTGACCGGCTACGTAACCAATAAACCCGATCGTACGGTAGAAATTGTGGCCGATGGCTCCGAGCGGCAGCTCCAGTCTCTGGTGGCGTGGACGCAAACTGGGCCTGTGCGGGCTAATGTTCAGCGGATTGATGTGGAAGACTGTTTGCCGATCAACCGCTTTGATGAATTTGTAATTGAGTGATCGGCCCTGCCCCTGCTAAGACCGCAGATTTTGTCGGAAGAAATCTCTCGGTTCAGAGATGGGCTCGAGCCTCTACAGCAACGTGTAGATCAGCACTAAGGCAAATGCGGCCATGCACGTCAGAATAAAGGTGTCCCGGCTCAATGAACGGCGGGAGTTTCTGCGAGGAAGGGCTCGACTACCTGGGTGGGGTAAAGCCAGTGTGGCGGCATCACTATGACCCACGACATATCCGTTGTCGCTGTGGGTCGGAAAAGCCGGTTGAATGATGATAGGAGGATTGCGGTGATAGCTGTTGCTAGGTACCGCTATGGGAGCTTCTTCTAAGCCAGTAAACATGCTTTCCTCAAGCACGAGGCTGATTTCATAGCCGCTCCAGCCCTTATCTTTCAAAATATCAGTGGCTGCGTCCGGACCCCGGTTGAGAAAATCGATAGCTGAATGGGTGGGTTCAGCATGGCCTGAATATAGAGAATCAGCGGGCGGCCCAAATACTTGCTGCAGCTTATCAAACTCTCTAGACTGAGTCTGCATCATGGCAAATTGCTGGTCAGTGATATCAGCTTTTTTTAAGACGCTATTGATTTGTTCACAAGACCAACCTTCTCTACATAGCGTACGGGCAGCTCTGATATCTAAGGCTTGTTCCAACAAGGCATCATGCTGAGCGTTCTTCATATTATTTTTGACTTAGGCAGGCACGTATATAGGCACGTTACCCAAAGCGGCAGCTCGATTAAAGCTTGGCCGTAGGGACGAACAAAATGGAATAAGCCTGAGGTGCCAGAGAGTACCCTGATAAGCCCCCAATTTCTTTTTCTACATTACATATACGTGATCAGCTATAACTCAGTGCCTAGTGCCGGTATAACCTCTAGAAAACTTCAATAGCATGTGAAGCATTGACAAAACTCTAGGCAGGATTCATATCTTGTGCTGAAGTCGGACTAGGAGTGTCCTGAAATGCCTCAGATTAAGAATGCCAAAGTAAATTTAGGTAAGCATTTTTGTGGCGCTGTCACTATCTATACAACTATGGTCAAGGAACGATAATGTGTATCGCTAGGGGCCTGCTATGTCTGGACCGGGATTGGTATTAACGGTAGGTTTGGCACTGGTCCATGCGTTTGTTTCTAAACTAAATATTTTCTCATTTATTTCTGAATTTCGATGGATGTCCTTTGCGGGTGGTGTGTCTATCGGATATGTTTTTCTGGAGATTTTTCCAGAGTTAAGCCATGCGCAAGAGGCAATAGAGCATTCTGAGGTGCCGCTGATTGCCTATGTGGAAAATCATGTCTATATTCTGTCGCTATTGGGGCTTTTGGTATTCTATGGGTTAGATATTTGGGCACTTAAGTCTCGACAGCATAACAGGAATAGAAACGATCAAAATCGCACTCAACATTCTGTTTTTTGGATACATATTGCTGCGTTTACAGTGCTTAATATTATTGTGGGTTACCTGCTACAGGAGTTGAGCGATCACACGCTGGTACGCTGCCTTTTGTTTTTTGGGGCCATGGCTCTGCACTTTTTTATTGTTGATCATGGTTTGCGGGAACATCACCAGGCTCCCTATGACAGGTATGGCCGCTGGCTGTTGACGATGGCAATTATAGTGGGTGCGATCGCAGGTCAATCTATCCACCTCAGTGAAGCTGGAATCCTAGCCGTTTGGTCATTTTTGGCAGGTAGCATCATTCTGCATATTTTGAAGCAAGAACTACCTGATGAGAAAGAAAGTTGTTTCTTGTCGTTTGCAGGCGGAGCTGCTCTTTACACAACGTTACTGTTGCTTGTTTAGGTTGTTCTCATAAACAACTGCCATAATTCCTGGGACTGAGATTTTAGGAGAACGACCATGCCTGATGTCATAACGCAGTGGTATCGCGTTCTAGATCTAGATGAATTACCCGACGGTCGAGTCAAGACTGTTGTCGCTGGCCATAAAAGCTTGGCTCTCACCCATTACCAAGGTCAGTATGGTGCTCTCGATAATCGCTGTCCCCATCAGGGTGGGCCGTTGGGGGAAGGCTCCATCGAAAATGGTCTGCTGCGGTGTCCCTGGCACGGCTGGGATTACTGTCCTCTGACGGGGGCACCGCCTGGAGAGTTAGACGTAGATGACGGTCTAGATATATTTCCCGTGGAGGTGCGCTCCGATGGCGTGTATGTAGGGTTAGAGACAGAAACGCCCCACACCCGCACCGTCAGCGATGTGATGGTGGAAACCATGGTGAACTGGGGCGTGACCCATGTATTTGGCATGGTGGGCCATTCGAATTTGGGACTAGCCGACGCCATGCGTCGCCAGGAAATTCAGGGAAATCTCAGCTATATTGGCATTCGTCATGAGGGGGCGGCTGCGTTTGCCGCATCTGCCTACGCCAAGCTGACGGGGAAACCGGCTGCTTGTTTGAGTATTGCGGGGCCGGGTGCGACCAATTTACTCACCGGTATGTGGGATGCCAAAGTAGATCGCGCCCCAATTCTGGCGCTTACGGGGCAGGTCAATTCTCAGGTATTGGGCACCGGTAACTTTCAAGAATGCGATCTCTCCGCTGCCTTTAGCGGTGTTGCCGCCTGGAGTCAGACGGTGCTTAGCCATAGCAAGCATGCTGAACTGATGACCCTAGCGATTAAACATTCGTTGTTAAAGCGGGATGTTTCTCATCTAATTTTTCCCGATGAGATTCAGGTGCAGGAGGCCGTTGATGTTCCGGCTTCAGACCCTGGGGGGCGCATCACTCCGTTGCAAATTGCTCCCCCTCCTGAGTCATTGCAGCAAGCCATCGATAAGTTAAAACAGTCTCGCCGTCCGGTGATTATTGTTGGCCACGGTGCTCGCTTTAATATGGAGGCGATTACTGCCCTGGCAGAGAGCTTAGGGGCTCCCATCCTGACCACGTTTAAGGCCAAAGGCTTGATTTCGGATCACCACCCTCTAGGGTGTGGAGTGTTGGGGCGTAGTGGCACGCCCATTGCCAGCTGGTTTATGAATGAGGCGGATGTGCTGCTGGTGTTAGGAGCCTCATTCTCGAACCACACCGGCATTTATCCGGGTAAGCCGATTATTCAAGTGGATTTTGACCCGCTGGCGCTGGGTAAGTTTCACCCGGTGGAGGTACCCGTGTGGGGTGAAATCAGCATTGTGGTGGAGCAGCTGCAGGCGGCATTGACCGGCAATGTGGAGACGGAGGATCAGCGATCGCAAATAGCAGACCGCTGGGCCATCTGGCGCGCCGAAAAAGTTCGCCGTGAGGCAGATGATCGGGGCAATGGTTTAAACTCTGCCAGTATCTTTGCCGCGATGACTCGCCATGTACCCGCCAATGCTGTCATCGCTGTTGACGTGGGCAACAACACCTATTCCTTTGGCCGTTACTTTGAATGTCAGTCCCAGTCCGTTCTGATGTCGGGGTATCTCGGCTCTATCGGCTTTGCGTTTCCAGCTGCCATGGGCGCTTGGGCAGCAGCAGGTCAGGAGCGACCGATTGTCTCTGTTTCGGGGGATGGCGGTTTGGGCCAATACCTGGCTGAGTTTACCACTGCTGTGAAGTATGGCATGAATATCACCCACATTCTGGTCAACAATTCTCAGCTGGGTAAAATCTCCAAGGAGCAGCGGGCGGGAGAGTGGGATGTGTGGCAAACGTCGTTGCACAACCCTGATTTTTCTAAATATGCCGAGAACTGTGGTGGTCTGGGCATACAGGTCACTAACAAGGAGGAACTGGATGAGGCAATTACCCGAGCCCTGGCCTATCAGGGACCCGCCCTGGTGGAGATTATTGCTGATCCTGAATTAATTTAGCCCCGTCACCTATCCGCGTTTCTTGATCGAAGTCGAAAGGAACGCCGACACAAAAACACTGTTTCTAAACCTACTTACTCTGATGACAGAACAACTTGCCAAGATTACTCAGCATCAATGCGAGAATGCACCTGCGCAATACAGCGATCTTAAAGCGCTTTTTCTAAACTGTACCCTCAACCGTACACCTGTGCTTTCCCATACCCGAGGGGTGATCAATATTGCCAAAGAGATTTTTGAGGCTAATGGCATCCAGACTAAAGTGATCCGTCCTGTGGACTATGAGATTCCAGCAGGTTTAGGTTTGGATATGTCTGAAACCCCTGAATGGGATAAAGATGACTGGCCACAGCTACAAAAACAGATCGATGAGACTGACATTTTGGTGTTGTGTACGTCGGTGTGGCTCGGTGAGAAAAGCTCTGTATGCAACCGGGTGTTGGAGCGGATGTATGGCTACACTCATCTGCTCAATGAGAAAGGGCAATATCGTGACTATGGCAAGGTGGGAGCTACGTTGATCACCGGTAACGAAGACGGTGTGAAGCACTGCGCCATGAACATTTTGTTCTCGCTGTCCCACATTGGCTATACGATTCCTCCCCAGGCGGATGCAGGCTGGCTCGGTGAGGTGGGGCCTGGTCCGTCCTACCTAGATCCAGGTTCCGGTGGTCCTGGCAATGATTTTACCAATCGGAATACTACATTTTTGGCGTGGAACTGTATGCACCTGGCACGAATGCTGAAGGATAGTGACGGAATTCCAGGCCATGGCAATCAGCCCGACGCTTGGGAGGCGGGATGTAAGACGGACTTTAAGAACCCAGAGCATAAGGTGTAGGTTGGGTTGAAACACTACCAGCACCTTTTGCTTCTAAAGCAATGTCTCATCAACCCAACAAATCCAACCCACATCGCCTAAATGTATTTTTTGAGCGTTGATCGTTGCCAATGTTGGGTTAATGAGTTTTTGGAAAAAAGCGAGAAATTTGGGTATGGGATAACCCAACCTACGCTTTTGCTGGTGCTCTCTGTTTTCTCAACCATTCGACCTTTGGCGATGATGGACAGTCATCGGCTGGTCTTTTACTCTGGAGTAAGCAGACATCATGGGCATTTGCTGTCGAGGTATCAGGAAATATGACGGATGTTGGGTCTCCAGAGCAGTCTAGGGCAAAGTCGCTGGCGGCTTTGGATCCTTTGGGGGCGACGTCTCGCTCTTTAACCTATCGTGCGATCGCAATCTGGCTGCTTGGCTTTATGGCTTTAGCAGCTGTATCTGTTTGGGGCTACAGGCGCTATCGCAAGACCACTGTAGAGGCTATTTCTGTTCCCTTGCATACGGTAGAGCGCTCGGCGGTAGAGCTGACGGTGACGGCAAGTGGCACGTTGGCCTTTGGGGGGCAGCAAACGCTAAAGTCGCCTCAAAACGAAGCGACAGTTGAGCAAGTGCTGGTGGCGACGCGCAACCAGGTTGAAACGGGGCAGCCGCTGGTGGTGCTGCGCGATCGCAATAAAGAACAGGAGCTGCGATCGCAACGGGTCACAATCCAAAAAGCAACGCTAGACCTCAATCGTAATCAAGAAAAAGTAACTGAGGTCCAGCAGCAAGTGTCGGCGGCGGTTGAGCAATATCAAGAATCTCAAACGCTGTTGGAGCAGGGATTTATTTCTGAAGATGAGGTGCGTGATGATCAAGACGCCCTAGATCGCGTTCGCTCTGCGCTCAAAGATGCCCAGCTAGCGGTGACCAAAACTGAGCTGGACCTCAAAGCAGCAGAAGAAACCCTGGCCTTGTTAGAACAGCAGCTTAGCGATCGCGTTATTACCTCACCGATTGATGGAGTGGTGCTCAAAGTACATGTTAGTGCTGGAGAAGCGATCGCAACGAATACAGAGTTACTCACCTTAGGGGACCCTACCCAAGAAATTGTTGACCTGCAGCTTTCCACCCTGGATGCTGCCAAAGTCAGTATCAACCAGCCATCGAGAATTCGTGCCATCGGTCCCGACGCCCAAGACTATCAGGGGCGAGTAGTGGCTCTATCGCCCCAGGCAATCAATCCGCAGGGCGCTGGTAATAATTCTCAAGAAGGTCAGGCCAGGGTCAATACCAAAGTGAGGCTAGACAGTGCTAGTCAAACCTTGATTCCTGGCAGTTTTGTCAGTGTCGAAATCATCACGGAGCAGCAGCAAAACGTTTTGGTGATCCCTCCCGAAGCGGTTCAGCGGAATGGCCCAGACACATTTGTCTGGATCCGCGACCAGCGGGGTAATGCCGCTCAACAACCGATTGAGCTGGGCTTACAAGGTCTGGACCTGTTTGAGGTGACCGAGGGCCTGAGGGTGGGCGATCAGGTGGCGCTAGTGCCCCCGACGCTGACTATTACCCCAGGGACGCCCATTAGCGAGCCCGAATTTTCTGCGCCGGATGCATCACCGGATGCATCACTGGTTGAGTAGCTGCCATGGGACTCCCCTTACCTGATTTGTTATTTATGACCTGGCGCTCCCTGACCAATCAGTGGTTGCGCTCTGGGTTAACGGCCTTTGGCGTTTTTATGGGTGTGGGAGCCGTTAGCGCCACCTTAAATATTCAAACCATTACCCGTGAACAGATCGACATCAAGCTAGCTGCCAGAGACCGACCTTTTGTCACACCTTATATTTGGGCAAACGAAGGCCCCGAGCCCGAAATTGACGAGGCGGTGCAAAAATCTCTTCAGGACTCAATTGCTGAGATTCGTTCCATCAGTTCCATTAGCCGAGTTTGGAATGTGAGAAATGCGCAGTATGAGGCCCAAGAAGCGGAGATTGATGCCCGTAGTGTTTCCCTAAACTACTTAGAGACGACCGGACGTCGCGTACTACAGGGCCGGTTCTTTGACCAGGCGGATGCAGAGCAGTATCGCCCTGTGGCCCTGATCGATGAAAAGCTGTCAGAAAATTTGTTTCAGAGACAGTCGCCGCTAAACAAAGCGATTTATGCCAGCGGCAATCGGTTTGTGGTGATTGGTGTGATTGAAACCAAGTCTAATTCTGAGTGGGAGTCGGATGGTGAGCTGTGGATCACCGAAACCTTTGCGTCGGTCTTATCTGGTGGATATCGTTGGGACCAGTTGCAAATTAGTGCCCATTCGCTTACTCAAATTGGTACCTTAAGTGAAGCGGTCGAAGCGTTTTTACTAGATAGCTATCCCCAGGCAGAGGTCTATATGCAAAGTAATGCTGAAGATCTATTGGAGGACTTAGAAATTCAACAAATTGCCTCGGCAGCACTCACCGGAGTTGGGTTGATTGCCCTGGTCATTGGTGGAGTAGGCATTGCCAACATTACGGTTGCAGCAGTACTAGAACGAACCAAAGAAATTGGTATTCGTCGGGCCATTGGTGCTTCCAAGCTAGAGGTGATGAGCCAATTTATTTTAGAAGCCGTCATTCTAAGTTTGTTGGGGGGAGCTGCTGCTGTTGCCACGGTCCACGGATTGACTCGAGTGACTACTACTGTAGTCATTCAAGCGCCTTATCAATTCTCTCCTCGCAATGCAGCTTTATCCATGGGTGCTGCCGTGGCAGTGGGTGTGGGAGCTAGCTTTATTCCAGCCCTACGGGCTACCCAGATTGATATTGTCAAAGCCCTGCGGAGTGACTAATGCAAATGAGAGTTCAACCTCATGTCAGTAGATGCTTTCAAAACAGTTTTCTCAAAACATTGTTATTGGCTAGTGTTTTGACCTTACCTGTTACGCGGTCTGCTCTAGCTCAGACAAGCCTTCCTGACTTGCCACCACTCCAGGAAGAACCGGCTTCTGGCCCATCCGCAAGTGACCTACTGGATATCCCTCAAGCAGACGAGTCTGAATCTAATAACCTTTCTACCCAAACCTTATCCCTAACAGAGACAGATGTGGTTACGCTGCTACTCCAAAATAACCGTGAACTTAAGAACGCCGTTTTGGATAGAATTGCTCAACAGCAGGAACTGCGAGAAGCCGAGAGTATTTTTGAGCCAGACTTTACTCCCACATTGAGCTTAGAAGTGAGCGATGCCTCGGGAAATGAGACAGACATTACGCAGGAAGCTCGTCTCGGGGCTGATTTGTTGACTCCTTTGGGGACTAACCTGGAGGTGACGGTGGATATTCTAGATGAGCAGGAGTTGGGAGTTACCATAACTCAACCCTTGCTGCGTGGGTTTGGTCGGGAGGTGAATACGGCATCCGTAGAAGTGGCACGTTTACAGGAAACTAGAAATCAGCTGGATTTACGCCAGCGGCTCATTTCTGACATTACCGGTAGCGTTGTGACGTACCACGCCCTCATTCGTGCCCAGGCTAGCCTACAGATTCAACAACTGTCCTTTGAGACTCAGCAACAACAGCGCCGCTCTATTGCTGCCCTAGTCGAAGCTGGACGGCGGCCTCGGTTTGAGCTAGTGGAGATCGACGCTAACCTGGCAGATACTGAAACCAGTGTATTGGAAGCCGCTAACGCTCTAGAACAAGCCAAGTCTGACCTATTAGACCTGTTAGATTTAGACGACTCCATCGAAATTACCATTCCTGAGGAAACCCTAGCCACCCTGAGCGCAGTGGTACAACCGTCTGATATGACCTCTCTCGATGAGCTAGTGACCGTTGCCTATGCCAATCGCCCCGATTATCAGCAGGCTCAACTCAATGTGCAAATTGCGCAGATTAATGGTGTGGTGGCTGCCGATAATCGTCGCTGGAATTTAGACTTACGGGCAAATGCGAGGGAAGGTGATTTATCATCAGCCTCGACAGAGCTGGTGCTGACCCGACTGCTAGAAGATGAGTCGGCGGAAACGGCATTTCAGCGCAACCAGGTAACCCAGCAACAGCTGCAGAACGGTCTAGAAAGCCTGAGGTCTGATATTCGTTTGGAAGTGGCCGATCAGCTGCGCAATGTGGATTCTGCGCGCAACCGGATTGCCTCAACTCGTTTAGCCCGTGAGCTGGCAATTCAGCGGTTAGAGAATGCGCGGGCGCGGGCGCGGCTGGGACGAACGCGCGACATTTTTGAAGTGCTGGAATTGCAAAATGCGGTGGTTGAGGCGCAGAACAGTGAGGTGAATGCGGCGATTGACTTGGCAGATGCGATCGCAAATCTCAACCAGTCCTTAGGCACTACGCTGAATGTCTGGGCAGAGCAGGTCGAAGCTAGTCAGCTGCTGCTAATGCCTGAATTTGAAGCACCTGCACAAAATTAAGCCACGAGCCAGAGAATGAAACCCACTCCCTGACTCGCATGCTCATCTGTATTGGGTCTAAAAGACGCTGGGTCTAAAAAGCCTAAAAGTAGTAGTAGCGTAACCCCATAACTGCTATAGCACTAAGACCCATCATCAGAGCCAGCAGTACATCCTGAGCGCGCTGCTGCTCAGGGGCAGCCATTTGGGCCGAGTAAACAGCAACCTTAACTTCGTCTTGATGATGACGCATCTTGACCTTCCTTAAATATTTGAATCTTAAAATCATTGCCCCAATAGCATCAGGGACTCACCAATTATTAGAAATGCTGAGATGGAATTAGGCTAAGAACCTTATTTCATCGACTCAGTACTTGCTCATAACCTTAGTATTACATGAACAAATGTAAAGTTGGTTCGCTAGGCTACACATTAAATGAACTCGGATAGATTCCTTTCTCTAAAAGGGATACAGCCAGAGGATTTCCTCAGATTATTAAGGAAATATTACATTCGAGAAGCGGATGTTGGTGAGTCGGGCATTTTTCACAATAGATAGCGATCGCACCCGGAATCACTGCATGAGCACTTGTTGCTTAACACAGAGCATTTGATACGGCACAGTGATTCGCCCCTGATAGTTTTATCAGGGGCTTTTCTTTGAATAGAACTAGAAGGTCTGGCTTTTTCAGCGAGTACCGGATGACCAGACCCAGTTTCTTATCCTTGTACAGAAATCATCTTTGCCTGCTGCGGATCAAACTCACTGGGAAATCGAGTTGTCTCCGGTATGTAGTCAGCATCTTTCAGATTGGCATTTTGCAAGCTGACATCCCGCAAGTCTGTGCCAATCAGCATGGCCCCGCGCAAATCTGCGTCGTGTAAGTTCACCTTGCTGAGCTTGGCGTAGCTCAGATCAACGCCGCGCAGATTTGCCTGGCTCAAGTCAATATTGCTGAGATCGCTGTAGCTGAGATCGGCCCCTTTTAGATCCGCATGGCTGAGGTTGGCATCAGCCAGCGATAAGCCAGAAAAGTCTCGCTGACCGCGATTATAGTGTTGCAGCAATGTGGTGATTTCAGTCATGGTGCGTGATCCTTGCTCAGCAGCAAAGACTTGATTGTGTGTGGGTTATTCTCCAGAAGATTAAGGAGATTTTGGGATGACCAGCCGATCGATAACCGTTGTGGTCCTTTCACAAATTAGCGATTTCTTGGAGGGATAGAGCTGGTTTTTGACAGATAGTTTTGGTTCTTGACATCTGGTAATAGACAACAGCTTTGTTGTTAAAGCCAATGGAACAATTGGGTGCCAAATTACTCAAGTTATGGCAGAAGACAATTTGTTTGATGATGTCGTTTTGACGAGGGGGCATCTCCGCGCTCAGCCTATCTCCACAGCGCTGGTCGCATCTACCGAACTCGTTACAGTTAATTTACGTTTTTCAACCAAAATGATGTTTGGGTGTCTTTGCATCGAAAAATATTGAAAAACATAGATAGTTTCGGCTTGGCTGTGGTTTCAACCGGTAGCCTAGATCGTATTTAGAAACGCTAGTAAGACGACGACCTATGGCACAATCCTCTAACTCACAGCCTGCTATCGAATCGATTCTGCATGAGCAGCGTCTGTTTGAGCCGCCCGCTGAGTTTGCCAAAGCGGCGACGATTTCTGGAGCCGATCAGTACCAGGCACTCTACGATAAAGCAGCCGCCGATCCTGCTGCGTTCTGGGCCGAGCTGGCTGAGCAGGAACTGCATTGGTTCAAAAAATGGGACACCGTCCTAGACTGGCAGCCTCCTTTTGCAAAGTGGTTTGTGGGCGGCCAGATCAATATTTCCTATAACTGCCTCGATCGCCATCTGGACACGCCCCGTCGGGATAAGCCAGCCCTGGTGTGGGAAGGGGAGCCGGGGGATGCCCGCACCCTCACCTATGTGGAGCTGCACGCTGAAGTGTGCCAAATGGCTAACGTCCTTAAGGATATGGGTGTGGCCAAAGGCGATCGCGTGGGTATCTACATGCCGATGATCCCAGAGGCGGCGGTGGCGATGTTGGCCTGTGCCCGCATCGGTGCGGCCCATACGGTGGTGTTTGGTGGCTTTAGTTCTGAGGCGCTGCGGGACCGGCTCAATGATGCCGAAGCCAAGGTGGTGATTACGGCAGATGGTGGTTTCCGTAAGGATAAGGCGATGCCGCTCAAGCCTGCGGTGGATACGGCGCTAGAAGGTAATGCCGTTCCCAGTGTGACCAATGTGCTGGTGGTGCAGCGCACTAAGCAGGACGTGGACTGGACCGAGGGCCGGGATGTGTGGTGGCACGATGTGCAGCCTAGTGCATCTAAGGACTGTGCAGCGGAACCGATGGACAGTGAAGATCTGCTGTTTATTCTCTACACCAGCGGTACCACCGGTAAGCCGAAGGGGGTGGTCCACACGACGGGAGGCTATAACCTCTATACCCACACCACATTTAAGTGGGCTTTTGATATCAAAGAGGACGATGTCTACTGGTGTACGGCGGATGTGGGCTGGATTACAGGCCACAGCTACATTGTGTACGGTCCTCTATCCAACGGTGCCGCCAGTGTGATGTATGAGGGGGCACCCCGGGCGTCTAACCCTGGCTGCTTCTGGGATGTGGTGCAGAAGTACAAGGTGACGATTTTTTACACGGCACCTACGGCAATTCGGGCCTTTTTGAAAATGGGCGATCAGCATCCCAATGCTCGCGATCTGTCGTCGCTGCGGATTTTGGGGACGGTGGGTGAGCCGATTAACCCGGAAGCCTGGATGTGGTACCACCGGGTGATCGGTGGTGAGAAATGCCCGATTATCGATACCTGGTGGCAGACGGAGACAGGGGGCTTTATGATTACGCCCTTGCCGGGTGCGATCGCAACCAAACCCGGTTCAGCCACCAAACCCTTCCCCGGTATCCTGGCCGACATTGTCGATGCCGAAGGCAACCCCGTTCCTGCTAACGAAGGCGGGTACCTGGTGGTCAAGCATCCCTGGCCCAGCATGATGCGCACCGTCTACGGCGACGATGCCCGCTTCCGCCGCACCTACTGGGAGCACATTCCCCCCAAGGACGGCAAGTATGTTTACTTTGCCGGGGACGGTGCCCGCAAGGACGAAGACGGCTACTTCTGGATTATGGGCCGCACCGACGATGTGCTCAATGTGTCAGGCCACCGTCTTGGCACCATGGAAATTGAGTCGGCCCTGCAGTCTCATCCAGCGGTGGCCGAAGCTGCCGTGGTGGGTCGCAAGGACGACCTCAAGGGTGAGGATGTGTTTGCCTTTGTGATTTTGGAAGGGACCCACAGCCCTAGCGATGAGCTAAAAGCTGCGTTAAAGCAGCATGTGGTCAAAGAGATTGGTGCGATCGCACGCCCTGGCGAAATCCGCTTTGCCGACGGTCTACCCAAAACCCGCTCCGGCAAAATCATTCGCCGCTTTCTCCGTAACCTGGCCAGCGGCGAAGAACTCGTCGGCGATGCCACCACCATGGAAGACCAAAGTGTTCTAGAAAAGCTTCGTACTGAAGCCTAGAAACAGCAGTTTAGAGCAAACGGCTAACGATACAGCAGGGCTAAAATTAACCTAGCCCTGCTGCTTTTTTATGTCCGACTCGCTCGAGGTGTACCTGTGTTCTCATTACCTCACAAGTCAACCGTTTGCTGGCGCTCCATCAATCTTGGATCAAAATCACTGCTGTCCGCTGCTTCTGCGGGGCCACCCATGCCCTCTACTTCCTCTGTCCAAGCTTCTAGCCGTGCCGCCTGACTCAGGGCAATGTGATAGGGCATGGGGCGGAAGTACTTTAACTTACCGGTAGTTTTCTGGGACTTAAGCCGTGGGTCCAAGAGAGGACGCGGGGATTGCTGTTTTGGTCGAGACATTAATGCTTGAGTACATAAGAACCACTCCATTCTAAAGTGATGCAGTCATTTCGTGGTGTGTGGTAGGCCACCTGGCCGATAATAGGCCGATGCCGATATCTATGATCTATATCTAATTGAGGCTAGCTGTAGCGATGGTTGTAGTCAAAGTTTAGTAGTACATCCTCATAATCTAATGCCAGAAAGCGATCTAGAGGCATATATAGCCAGCGCAAGGAAGAATTAGGGTCCGCTTTGGTCATGCGAAATCCGAGAGTCAGGGCAAAGTCTTCTGAAAGAGGATGAATAGCGATGGTGTAAATATCACTCAGATTAGGAAAGTCATCGCGAATTTTCCTCAGGGTAATCTGAGAGTCTTTGATCAGCTCACAGGCATTCTCATAGGTCCAAACAGCCAGCTCAATTTGCCAGCTACGCACAAAGACGGTGTAGCAGTCTGGATCTCCTTTAGTGGCCACTTTAATTGGATCTTCTTCTCTCACATCCAGGCGACTTAGATGGAGGCTACGACTGGGAGAGAGATCAAATTTCTCTTCTGAATCAGGATGGGCTGGCAGGAAAGCAGCAAAGCCCACGGGCTCCTGAGTTGATTCCCGTCTTAACACCCTGAGACCTTCGGGATATTGTCTGGCCCATTGTCGCAGTCCTTTTTTGATATTGTATAGCATGCTCTCAGGGCGTTCTGGGTCATAGCTATAGAGCTTCTCTAAAATGTTAGCAACTAGAGTCGCATCGTTTCTAGGATCAAAGGTGTTGGTGTAAAATGTGTCGTCAATTTCCTCCGGTTGAGGTAGCTCATAGCTTTGGGGAATGTTTAAGCTCAGTCTTGTGGCAATGCCGTCGGCTTCGCCCCGTCTAAGAAGATTTTTGGAAGCCAGTTTGTCGATCATCTGCCCTGCGGCTCTTGGAGTTCCCTGGGTTTGGGTGTAGAACAAATCGGCGGCATCACTGTGGGAGCAGTAAAAGCTGCCGATCTGTCGATTGAGGCTGGTAATTGGCCCTTGGTCTAGGCCATGCTCAGTGAGATAGCCATAGCCCCACAGACGGACAAAATAAGTAGCCTGTGTCAGGGTTATTTTTAAACCTGGCTGATGAACAATATGTTCGATGTATTTCTTTTGTATATCGAGCGGGAACCACTCCTCAACAGCATTGGGCTTGAGTTCATGATTCATGGTGGCGATGCTCCTCTTTGTATGCCATGAATGTTCCAGAATAGTCAGCAGAACGTGAAGTCAAAATGCTTCACCCCTGCTTCACCCTGCTTGATACTATCCCATCCCCCTGATGGGTGCCACGCCTATCTTGAGCATCAATCACGGCCTTAACCAAGACTTGCGATCGCTACAGCCCTCTCGTCGATGCTGTTCAGCCAAATTACGTAAGTTAGGAACTGTGATGAATCGCCCCAAGAAAATTTGAATTCAACCCTCTATCCATTCAAGTTTTAGCTGCGAGTCATCCATTGTTTCCCTTATTCAATGCAGAACCATGATGCTAAGTACGGTAGCTGTAAATGACCTCATATCCCCCATGGATGAGGTCTTGAGTGCTCAAACTGACCCTGCTTTACCCGCCATTAATTCCACAACGGATGATCTAGACCTGATTTTTGAAGTCCTACTAGGACAGGTTTTTCCATTTCGGGGGTTTATCCTATTTGATCATGTGGGTCGTCTGCTGCGTAGTACGACCAAGGCTGATGAGTTCTGTATGCTTTTGCAAAAAGGTGTTCCAGGTCAGGCCTTTGGGGCTGTGGATCCTCAGTACTTTGGGGCTATCCCTGAACAGGTGACGACGCTGTGTAATTTTCTGCGGGAGAGCTGTGATGATTTTCCTGAATATACCCTGCAGCTATATGACACAGCGTTTTTGCCTGGTGGTATTCGTCTGCAGCTCAATGTGGAATGGATTGAGCTGGCTAACCTACCGACAAAGTGCATTCTCGTCACCATTGAAGATCTGACTCAGATTGCTCATCATCGGGCGGTGTCTGATGCCTATCGGTACGAATTGACTGGTCGAGAGGCTGAAGTATGGGAGCTTTATTTACAGGGTTTTTCCTACCGTGAGGTGAGCAAAGAGTTGGTGATAGCTCTCAATACGGTTAAAAAGCATATGAAAAATATCTTTCGTAAGTGCAACATTGAGTGTCGCTGTCGGCATTTGATCTAGCGATGTGCTCAAATATGCCTCGCAATAGATGGCTGCACAATGGCTAGAGGTGCCTATTCTCAGTCATTGTGCAGTATTCAAACAAAAAAGACTCACAGCTATCAAGTGATATAAAACACAGGGTGCTAGCACAAGGATCACAAGAATTACTCAGTAATCTCTTAGGGGAATACGGTATTCTTAACTAAGAACAATCGCAGAATGTTTTTACCTGTTGGAAGTCATCGCCATGTCCCCTGTTGTCACCATGCCTCACACTGCTCATAATTCTCCTCCTGATGTCATTGAGATCCAAGCTTCCATGTGTCAGGCTGCTCAGCCTGGAACGCCCCAGCCAATTGCTCGATGGATTTTGGAAGAAGGCCAGCTGTTGGGAGTGCTTGTGGCATCATTTCCGTCACCGCTGTTTCAGAAGACTATTTCAACCTGCTAGCTACGCTGAACGAGGGTAGGTCATGAGTGATCGTAAAGAGAAGAGCCTCTAGCAAATTTTGCCAGAGGCTCTTCTCGGTTTTTACTAGATTAGAAGCCGATGTGAAAGAGCGGCTATTATGCAAGTACACGCTGTCGTCGGGTATCGTACCTGGCTACATAGCTAGCCGGGCTTTTCCTCAAGTACATAACATTGTGGATCAATTCAGAGTGTTCTTCACTGGGTTGTTGGAAGGTCATGTTGTTGCGATCGCAACTATCCTTATAAGCTGCTACCGCTTGATCAAAGTCTGAAATCTTCTCTGCCATGGTTGCCTTTAAATAGAAGCATGGGCAACCACCCAGGTAGCATACGCCTTTGCGCTCAAACTAACAGCATGCTACCCAGCTATTTGATTTGTGTGTCCACACTAGCATGCCAGCGATATCTTCTCCTACCTAACCCATTATTTGCTGTAATAATTTGGCCACCTGCTGGGCGCTATCGTTGACGGCGAGTGCCTCTGCTGCAACTCTCATGCAGTCTAGCTCTTCTGGGGTTTCGAGCAGTGCTAAGACCCGTTGCTCTAAGGTGTGGCCATCCAATTCTGCTTGACAATACACTTTGCTGGCGCCCACCTTGCCAAAGGCGTCGGCATTGTAGGCCTGATGGTTATCTGCGGCAAAGGGATAGGGAATCAGGATGGACGGTGTGTGGGTCATGGCCAGTTCCGTTAATGTGCCAGCACCGGCCCGGCTAATGACCAAGGTGGCTCGCTTGAATAGGGCTGCCACGTTTTTAAAGAAGGGACGATGGATATAGTGGGCATGGTGCAGGCTATCAGTGTCCGGGTCGTTCGTTCCAGTTTGATGGACTATCCAGGCTCCTGCCTTGAGCCAGGTGGGTGCAGCGGCTCGCACCAGTTGATTGACAGAGACAGCGCCCTGGCTACCGCCGACGACCACAATCAGCGGGACATCGTCGGGAATATCTACCTCTGTGAGGGTGGCGTTACTGTCTGCTAGAAACTGCGATCGCACAGGCGTTCCTACCCACCGGGTCTTAGCCTGCTTGGGCAAATACTGTCGAGTTTCCTTAAAACCAATGGCCACCAGCGAACACCAGGGACTGAGCCACCGCGTTACTTTTCCCGGCATGGCATTGGACTCGTGGAGCACAGTCGGCAGGCCCAAGCTGCGGGCTGCCAAAATTGCTGGGGCCGCAATATAGCCGCCAGTGGTAAACACCCCGCGAAAATTCCCCTGGTTGAGCAGTCGTCGAGTGGCCAAAGTGGCCTGGACCAGCTGGGTGAAAATTTTGAAGGTGCCTAATCCCGGTTTGCCCTGAACACCTCCCATGCGAACTGTATGGAGGGAGTATTGCTCAGGGACAAGCTCCGTCTCTAAGCGATCGGGTACCCCTAGCCATTCGATCGGGCTATTAACATGTTCGGCAGTTGCGATCGCAGGAAAAAGATGACCGCCGGTCCCACTGGCCGCAATCAGAATCCTATTGCCTTCACGATTTTTGCGTCTGTCGTCCATAATGTGAGCAACCCTGGCCATGTGTTGCAGCTGCTGGGATGGAGCAGGCCGCTGTTTCTAAGACTCAATGGTCCAATCTTTCTAGTCTATTTAGACTAAAAAGCACGATCAAGGGTTAATTTGAGGGTAACTTAGCCAGAAGCTATTATCCGTTGAATTGGCGCCAATGGAGCAGTGCTTTCTGAACCATCAGCCGATCAGACGAGTCAAGTCCATGGGAGGACCTTGGTGCTGATTTATACGATTTAGCTGATTGCGCTATCTATGGCTTGGTTGTGGCCCCAATGTTACGCATACCACCGTTACTGAAATTACTGAGGACTTTATACATGACGTCTCCTTGCCGCTGGCCGCTTTTTTCACTCGGTGTGCTGGGTATCAGTGTGTACAGTTTGTCCGCCTATGCGGCTTCTCCAGAGACAGCCCCCGCTGCCCTAGTCAATGCCCTAGAGCAAATAGAATCCGCCTCTAACGAGCAAGATATTGACGCGGTGATGGCGTTTTATAGCGATGAATTTACCAACAACGATGGTTTTAGCTATGAAATCCTCCAAGCCACACTGCCCCAGCTGTGGGAGCGCTACGACACCCTCGACTATCGTGTCGAGCTGCAGTCCTGGGAAGCATTGGAGGACGGTGGATATATTGCCGAGACGGTGACCTACATTGACGGTGTGCAAACCACTCCCCGACGGCTCACCCTAGAGTCGGTGATTCGTTCTCGCCAACAATTTACCGGTACTCAGATCACGTCTCAAGAAATTCTATCTGAGCGTAATCAGCTTAACTCTGAGGTGACCCCTCCCGAAGTCGTGGTGATCCTCCCGGAGCGTGTGGTGCCGGGTGACAGCTATGGGTTTGATGCCATTGTTCAAGAGCCCTTGGGTGAACGCTATTTGTTGGGGGCTGCTTTAGATGAGGGCACCACTGCAGAAGATTTCTTTACCCCACGTCCCCTCGACCTCGAGCTGCTGTCAGCTGGGGGCTTATTCAAGCTGGGGGATACACCAGAGGCAGCTGATAATCTCTGGGTATCGGGCTTATTGGTACGAGAAGATGGCCTGGTGGTGATTACTCGTCGTCTTCGAGTGGAGTAGAGGGGGTAGTCCAATCAGTTTGTATGGAGGGGAGTGAGGCCATCGGGCGCCACGGCTCCCCACAGGTTACTCTCCGCAAAAACGGTATTGATGATGGTGGCACCGCTGAGGTCAGCGGCCCGCAAATCGGCTCGCTGTAGGGTGGCTGTTGTTAAGTTGGCCCGTCGCAGATTTGCCCGGTGTAAATGCGCATGGGTCAAGTTAGCTTTGGTTAGGTTCACATCCCGCAAAATTGCCCATTCCAAATCCGTACCAATCAGACAAGCCTCCTTTAAGCTGCTGTAGCTTAGGTCGATCTCAGGTAGTTCCAAATGACTCAGGTCACATCCCGTTAAATCCCATCCGTGAAACATCCGTTCACCTTGCTGATAACGTTCGATTAAACGCTGAAGGTTGGGTTGCATAGTGCTTTTGTAAAACATCTAGTAGGCTTACTTATCTACTAGTGATGCCATGCATGCATATGTGACCAATATGTGACGGCGAATTTACCCACTCACAGGATCAGGCGTGTGAATCGGTAGTGGCTGTGGTAGTTCGCCCCGTTGCTCGCAACATTGCTTGATAGCCGCCTTGGTGGCCGGTCCCATTACCCCGTCAATGGCTCCTTGATAAAATCCCTCCTGCTGGAGGTATTGTTGCAAATGTTGACACTGAGATTCTTGGAGACGGTGGGTGAGATCCTGAAATGCCTGATTTAGCCATGCTTCGCTTAGACAGGTTTGGAGTTTTTGCTGCTGATCTGCAATCTCGACATCATCGATCAAGCCATGTAGGTGGGCTAGCATGTGGTCGGCTTCATCAATTAAAAAACTTAGTAAGGGGTCCGTTTCAGCGGTGGCTAAAATAGTATCTAAACGTGCCGTATCGTGATCGCTCAATGTAGGTTGTGTCGCTATCTGGCAATAGGTTTGAATGACGGCTCGATGGTGTTGAGCGTGGTCGCTAATATTTAAGTTGCTAGGGTTGAAGTGGTTAGACATAAGGGTACCTTTAGTGAGCTGTGGGTTATAAGGTGTGTGGGTTTAAGGCGCTAAGGGGTTAGTGACAAGGGCGATGCCCCTGTGACTGCAAACGTTAAATCTTTATCGATTTGCGCAAAATCAGTGTGCTAAACGGCGGTTTCCATCAAGCTGAATGACGTAGTTCTGAACCAGCGCAGGCGTAATACGGAATGTCACAGGTCCACCTTGAACTCCATTATTAAGATAATCAACCGGCGATTGGTATGGCTGAGCGACCTGACTTGCCTTTATTAGATGTTTTAGATCTTGCCCTTTCAGAGATTTTAGGTAAAGGCAATTCCTATGCGTATTCCACCCTCGCGACGGTCCGGCGTCATCTGTACCAGTTTCGACTGATCCACCAGTGTGAGCCCTATGAAATTTTGTTTGAGGCGTATCTTCGGGGCAAAACGCGGCAGCGCAATGGCGAAACAATTTATAATCCCCATGCCTGGCTCAAACGAACTGCTTTCAACATTGTGCGTGAAAAAAGTCGTCAGGCGCAGCGGCAGTCTTCCCAAAGTTATGAGGACATAGAGTATCGCATCAGCGCCGAACCGGACTATGTTTTGGAAAACATTGATTTGGGTCATGAGATAGAGCTGCTGTATAAGGCTTTGCGAGCCCTATCCCGGGAAGATGATCACACCGCTCAGCTCCTGGTTTGGCGAACTATCGACCGGCTGTCGTGGGAGCAAATCACTACTCGCCTGACGGAGTTGGGGGAAACTAATATTCCCAGCCAGGCTACCCTGCGCAAGCGGGTCTCACGGGCGAAAAAACGCATGCGACATATTATGCACAGCTATGGATTGCCTACGGGTTGAGCGCTCATAACGCCTTCAGGCAGAGTGGTTTTGACGTTGAATGTGAGTACCGTTTCATCAATGCCCTTGAGCTGCAAAGGGCTAAATTTGACGATTTCCTGTTCGTCGAGATAGTCAGCAACGGCGGCTGAGACTAAAATGCTTTCACTGTCGGCGGCTTCCTGAAGACGAGCGGCAATGTTGACGCTGGGGCCAATGGCGGTATAGTCAGCCCGCTCTGGGCTACCAAACATACCGACTACTGCTGTCCCTTGGTGAATGCCACAGCGAAATTTAACGTAGGGAACACCCTGCCAGCGCTGGTTGAGCTTGTCTAGGGCTTGGTACATGTGGCGGGCGGTGGCGATCGCACGGCGCACTTGCTCATTGGGGCTCAGGGCCTCGGGGGCACCAAACAGGGCTAGGATGGCATCCCCCATAAATTTATCGACGGTCCCACCATTTTGAAAAATAACCTGGGTCATCACTTCAAAATATTCGTTGAGCAGCTCGGCCACCCGTCGCGATCGCAGCGTATTAGACAGTTGGGTAAAGCCCACAATGTCGCTAAACAGCACTGTCACTAGCCGAGGTTCTGGCGTCAGGTTCAGTTGCAGCTCACCGTGGGCGGCTTTTTTGACTAAGGGGGCTGGTAAAAACCGCTTGAGCACGGACTCGGTTAAGTATCGATTGAGTTCGGCCACTTTGTGTTCGTTGGCCTTGAGGGCGAGCAGGTTACGCACTTCTGCCAGCAG
>NZ_JADEXP010000062.1 GCF_015207065.1 Leptolyngbya cf. ectocarpi LEGE 11479
GGTGTCAAAAATAAGATGCCAAGGGAGTAACTCGAGGGGCGACAATATCTTATTGCCAGAAATATGGAACTGCAGATATTGCTGGGCTAAAATCTCAACTAACAAGCGGTAGTACAGCGCCTGAACAATCGATCAAGTGGAATGACACTGACGTAAACGGTAAAGAAAAGGCCCCAGGCATAATGATCTGAGAAAATCAAAACCTGGAAGCCCCAATAAGTAGCTACTAACTCGATACCAAAAAATACAAAAAATAGAGTTATTGCAGATGATATAGCCTATAGCTTAAACGAACCTGGCGAATAGTTTATTAGGATAAAACATTGGGTAATCATGTTGTTTTAAGCTTGGATTGTGTAGTGCCTTCTATTATTATAATCTGCATTTTTTCAATGGTATTGCCATTATTGATTCGAGCACCTGAAAGATAGTCTTGGCAACATTGCTGATGCAGCATTGATTATGCGGATACTCAAGCACGTTTCTGGGCTAGAAGAGTCGCAAACATAGACTCAATTGGTTTGCCACTGCTATCTTTACGATGAAACGTTCCTAGTTGTTCCTGATACTGACAGATCTGCCAATGGGAGTAATAGTTAAGTAGTGCCTGGGGTGCAAACGTAGACGGAAAATCGATAGGACAGGGAAACTCCAGCGAGGACACGGGCGCAATTATAAAGTTATAGCCATGGGGCTTAGTTTTTGCCTGCATGTTCTCAATGACTCGGGGTAAAGCCTCTGCTTTTAAAAACTGAAACACAACGGTGGAGATAATCAGATCGTAATCATCACTCAGGGCTGCTGTTTCGATGTCGTATACCTGGGCTTGAAACGTATTTCCAACATTTTCTTGTTGAATGACTGTCTGCAAATGATGAATAGAGCTGGCATTCTTATCCAACGCTGTTACCCGATGGCCATGGGCATGCAAATAAGTGGCATTGCGACCTTTGCCACAGCCCAGGTCTAGGACGTTCAGTTTTTTGTTCCCTGACAACAATCCTTGAAGTAAGCCTCGAACATCATTATGGGGAGCGGCAAACTGATACTTCTTTTGGTAATAGTCTTCGAGACGACAATAAAACTCTACGAAACAGGACAATGATTCTAGGGGCGTTACCTTATGCCAAGCACCAGGTTCTACAAAAAAGTCGCTGTGTTCTGAAGTGATAATGTCTGTAGACAGAATGTCCCCGGCTGCGTTCAATGCGTCGTACTGTAAACGGCCCGTTTGGACAGTGATTTTAGCCCAGGTACCTGGTTTGGTATTGTGCTTCGTTCGAAACGTTTCTGGCAGAGTTGTTTCTGTCCATGGGGACAGAGTTTTATACTTAACGAGTGTGTCTGTGAGAGGTGACATAGTAGGTGAATGGACAGAATTATCCATCAATCCGGGCTTCGACTCCGCTCAGCCCTCATCTTCTCTAAATTAGCTGGTTGAGCGGAGTCGGAACCAGCGGTGTTAGGGATGTTTACTTTCGACTATCTACTTATCAAGCGAATGAGTTGCTACAACTAATCATCCTGCAGAAAAGGCAACTCAAATAAGCCGTCCTGACTTAGAGCATTGCGCTTAGGCGTATCCGACTGCGGTATAGGAATCAGCCCTGCTTTGATGGGAAACGGCATAGCAATATTTTCCTGGCGAAAGCGAGTATGCAGCCGTTTAATAAACTCATGGCGCACCACCAGATGGTCAAAATATTCTTGGATTCGCAGATAAACCGTCATGGTAATGGCAAAATACCCAAACTCCTTATATCGAATCCACGGGTCGGAATTGGGGACGCCCCCTTCTACTTGATTCATCACCTCGGTGGCAATTTCTAAGGCTACCCGCTCCACTTGTTCTAGATCCGTATCGTAGCTAATGCCCACTTCTAAAACGATCAGGGCTTCTTTACCGGGAAGACCATAGTTTTTGAAAACATTGTTGAGGATGCGCGTGTTGGGCACAACCACCATATTGTCTCGGATATCTTGCAAGATGGTGTGTCGCCAGGCAATGTCAACAACGTAGCCCTCTTCACCAGAGTCTAGCTGGATGAAGTCTCCCACGCGCAGCTTGTTGGATGTGGCTAAGTTAAGACCGGAGAGAAAATTTGTCAGAGTGCTTTGAAACGCCAGACCCAGAGAGACACCACCAATACCCAAGGCCGTCAGCAACGGTGTGATGGCAATGCCCAGGGACTGTAGGGCAATCAGGACACCAAAGGTAAAAATGACAATCTGGGTGAGCATCTCAAACAGAGATGTGAGATTGCCGGCTCCCTTAGTTTCTGAAAAATAACGAACAAAGCCCACCGCTAGACGAGCCGCAATCAGCGTGCCGGAAGCAATGGCGATCACCAGCAGAGCGTTTTGAAGGGTAATCAATAGGTTGTTGTCAAGGGGCAGGGTGAGAATTGCCGCAAACGCACCCCCAATGACAAACCACAGCAGAATCAGCCCCTTAAGCGACCTGATAATAACATCGGCACCGCCCCAACCCAGCTTGGCGGACATGGCCTGCAGTCGGTTAAGCCCCTGGCGTTCGACAACGATGCCTAGAAACAATGCACCTAGAACCAGGACAACGGGGATAATGACGAAGCGAATGATATTGCCGATCGTAATGGTGTTGAGGGCTGCAGTCACGGTATTCGGGGCTGGGGAAACTAAAAATCAGAGTACCCTAGAGCGCTACAGCACCGCATCTAGTCGATCAGCATATCCAGTCATTTCTACATATCCCCTGGCACTAACCGGCTGCTCGGCTACGGTGCCGGTAAACCCAACAGCGCCTTCCCAGTAGGTAGTAGAAAAACTTAACTCCTGATTGGCCACTAGCGATTTGCCGTCTAGCACCAGCGCTAGCTTGGGAATTTTAATGTGCCATCGGGAGGGATAAACAGCCTGACTGGTGGGACTGCGCCAGGTGTCGAGGACATCGATTTGCCAGTCGGTGGGGGCGATGGGTTGAGTGCTGCCATCGGGGCTGATATAGGTACCGCTAGAGACGTCGGCAATGTCGCCATTTTCCTGACGCAAACCGTATAGCATCAGGGCTGAACCGTCATCTAGCTGTAGTGAAAACCAGTCCCAGCCGACCGTACCAGGGCTAAGCGCACTGGTGGAATACTCATGATCTTTCCAGGTTAGCCCCTGGACTGCAAAGGTCTCATCGGCGATGGTCAGTGTGCCCTGGGTCTGTTGTTGCAAAATAGAATAGTAATAGGATGCATTGCCGGGCTCAGTTCCCCGTTTGCTATAGCCTTGGTCTCCTTGGAGTACGGGCGGTAATGTCTCGGTCAGGGTTAAATCTAGGGCTACATCATCAGTATTGGCCACCAGGTGGACTACGCCGGGTGCGATCGCACTCACTGACCAATCCTCTAACCACACCCGGTAAGGCTCTGCCTGCGCCCCGGACAGGTCAGCTGACTGCCGACTAAACCGCTCATGGGAATAGAATTTTTGCTGCTCAACGTCGGTAATCGTAAAGTCGGCAAAGTAGATCTGATTTGAGCGCCAGGCCGATTGATTAGCGACCGATTTAGTTTTTTCGGGCGTCAGCTTCCGCCGAAAAAAAGTGAGCTGGTAGCCAAATTCGCGCCCGGATTCAGTTTCCAGATTGCCTGTGTAGTACCACCATTCTGTCTGATAGGCCTCATGGGGTCCCAGATCCTGAGGGAATGTCAGCGATTTGGGCTCTGTTACCTGGGCAAAGCCGTCTGAAGCAGTAACATCCTGGCTAGAGAGCCATTCGACAGAGGCTTGACCACTGTTGGTAATGCCCGGTCGTGGCCAAAAGGCAATCGCCAAAATGAGAGTAACGGCAGCCAGGAGTAAAGAAAGACGTTTCATGGGGAGAGTTTTGAAGACTTTTGTTTTTAGCTAGTGGGGCCTTACTCTTCTCGAATAGCACTGGCAACGGCCATTTTACCTAACCGCCAGGCTGGATACACACCGGCCAACAGCGCTGCCGCCACCGCCACGATCCAGGCTTGCCAAAAATAACCAGGCTCTATCTGCATCTGCAGGGTCCAGCCAAACGAACGCACGTTGATCACATAGATCAAAATCCAGGCGAGCACATAGCCCAGGGGCATGGCAAAAAATCCGGCTAGGCTGCCCATAATGCCGGTTTCGAGCAAAGTGAGCTGCCACATTTGCAGCGGTGTCATGCCGTTAGCACGCAAGATTCCCAACTCTCGCGTGCGCTCTAGCTGAAGGCTCATCAGGGCACTGAGCACTCCAATAAAGGCCACCACCACGGCTAGCAATCGTAGCGCTCCGGTAATGGCAAAGGTGCGGTCAAAGATTTCTAGCGATCCCTGCCGCAGATTGCGATTGGACTGGGCCACTAAGTCCTGACGCCCTTTAAAGGATTCTCGCAGCCGGGCGACAACGGCATCTACAGAGACATCCGGTTTTACAAACAGTCCTAGCGAAGCAATGCTGGGGTCCTGCCATGTAGCCAGGTAAAGATCGTTGTCCAGCAAAATGGTGCCCCGGTCGGAGGCGTAGTCATAAAAGACAGCCAATACCGGGAACGTCATCGGACCCTGAGGAGATTCTAGGGTAATCGTCTCTGGAGGGTCTGACACTCCCGCTCGCAGCAGCAGGGCTTCTGAAATAATCACGCCGTCGCCGGCATCTAGCTGGGGCCAGGGATTTTTGACATTGTCTCGAATCCAGGCATAGGGGCGCTGACCGTTGGAAACATCACCATCGGCAGAAATAAGTTTGGCGGTGCGCTTGACCGGTATTTCAGCTGCCCGAATATCAGGATCCGCCTCACGATTAAAGGCAATCACATCCACATCGGTGTCGTTGTAGGTGACGATATGGTCGATTTCCGGCCAGCTGTAGGCATCTCTAACTACGCTGGGATCAACGCTACCCAGTATCCGGTTGGCAGTGGTGCTAGGAGGAGTGACATAGATATCGGCCTGCAGGGTCTGGTCAAGCCACTGCACCACCGTGGTTCTAAAAGAACCCACCATCACCGAGACACCAACGATGACCGAGACGGCCACCATGAGGGATGCGATCGCAATCGATGTGCGACTCAGCGACCGGGTAATATCGCGCGGGGCCATTTTACCCAGCATCCCCACCAGACTGTTGAGCAGCGGCGACAGCCCTTTCATCAACAGCGCCGTCAGCGGCGGTGTCAGCAGGGCCGCCGCTAGCAGGATGGCAAACAGCCCGGCAAAGGCAACCACCAGACCGCCATTTTTGATGGTTAATAAACCAATGCCCCCCAGGGTAAACAGCCCCCAGGCCAGCACCAACCAGGGCAAAATCTGTTGCACCTTACCCTCCAGGGTAGAGCGTTTGAGGCTGCTTTGAGGCGAAGTACCCATGGCCTCTAGCGCCGGCACTAACGAGGCCAGCAGAGCTGCCAAAATACCGATGCCCATACCCTTCACCAGAGTCCAGGTGCTCAGGCTAATGTCGCGCACAGAGACCACAAAATAGAAGTCGTTAATACTCTGGGTGATCAATCCTACAATGCTGCGACCGAGGACCACGCCCAGCCCCAGCCCCAGCAGCGACCCAACAATACTAAGCACCAGGGATTCTCCCATAATCAGCTGAAACAGCTGTCCCTGGGTCACCCCCAAACACCGCAGCGTACCAAACAGCGACCGCCGCTGAATCACGCTAAAGGTGACGGTGTTGTAGATCAAAAACATACCCACCACCAGCGCCAGCAAACTCAGGGCAGTCAGATTAAGCTCAAAGGCGGCGGTCATCTGCTGCACCGCATTTTTCTGAGCCTGGGTGGTTTCTAGCTTTGTCCCCTCCGGCAGGATGGCCCAAATAGGGTCTAGTTCGGCATCGCTGTCGGCAATCAGGTCAATGTGGCTGAGGTGTCCCTGCATTCCCAACACTTCCTGGGCCGAGGCAATGTCGGTAAATAGCACGTTGCTCAGGGCGTCACGGGTGAGGGCATTGGCAGGCTGCAAAATCCCCACCACCTGGGCCGAAATCGGCTGTCCCGCCAGGGTTAGCTGCAGCCGGTCTCCCACCTGCACCCCATACTGAGCGGCGGTATCTCGCGCCAAAATTATCGTATTGGGTTTTGTCAAAAAGGCGGTAAGCGCCTCAACCCCTTGGCCAAAGCCGCTGCCCAAGTTGTTACCTAGATAGCTACGAAACGGAGCTTCAGCAAAAAAATCGACACCCACCAGCCGCATGGGCTGCCGGTCTAACTCTTCGGCCACCACATAGCCTTCGACAATCGGGGCCGAGCGGGTATAGCCCACCTCGGTGCGCAGCTGCCGGTAGAGGCCCTCGTCAACGCCCACCGGGGAAATGGCTTCGATCCGATGGGTGGTGCGACCTGCGATCGCATCCGTCGACAGCTCAAACGCCCGCTGGGCCGACCCGTTGGCCAGATCAATGGATACCATCATCGCCACCCCAATGGCGATACCCAAAATAAACAGTACATACTGAAAGGGACGACGGCGAATCCGTCGCCAGGCCAGTCGCCAGAGGGGAGCATTCGTAACTGGAGACGTGGCAGCGTCAGAAGGCGAGATCGACATTAGACGACAGCCGCCTCCGTAAATTCAGCGGTGGCGTCTTCCAAATGCCCCTCATGCACCCGCAGCACCCGGTCGGCATACTTAGCAATATTCGGGTTGTGCGTAGCCATAATTAAGGTCTTATGGGCATTGCGGGTGAGATCCAACAGCAGCTTGAGCACCGTTTCCCCCGTGTCTTCATCCAGGTTGCCGGTGGGTTCATCCGCCAGGATCAGACGCGGTTCGTGCACTAGAGCGCGGGCAATGGCCACCCGCTGCTGCTGTCCACCTGAAAGCTTGTCAGGAAAGGCTTCGGTGCGATCGCCGAGGCCCACGTTTGTCAGTAGCGATCGCGCCTGTTTTTCAATCGCCTGGGGCGCACTTCCCGCTAGCTCCTGGGGCAGTGTCACATTTTCCAAAACCGTCAGCGTTGGAATCAAATTAAAAAACTGAAAAATAATGCCAATTTGATCGCGGCGAAACAGCGTACAGGCCCGCTCACTCAGCTCCGTAATCGGCACCCCATCAATCAGCACCGTCCCCCCACTAGGCCGCTCAATCCCACTGATCAGATTTAGCAGCGTACTCTTACCACTGCCGCTTTGGCCGAGCAGCACAATAAACTGACCCTCCTCAAACGTCATCGTCAGGTCATTGAGCACCTGCCGCTCGATCACCCCTTCTGTAAACCCTTTACTCAAGTGACGGAGTTCGATAAATCCCTGGGACGGCTGCCGCTGCCAGTTCCCCTCCGATGGCCGCAGCCAGCCGCTTACCCGCGCAATCATGGATGGCCCCAACCCCATAACAATTTGCTCTTTGTGAAGTTTCTTTGCAAATATTAACGCAATCCGGCTGGAATTAAAGGCTTGAATAAGTGCATTCCAAAAAGCAATAGGTTGCCACAGACGCCTAGAGAGCCTTTATGTCATAAATGCCATATTTACCGAGTCCGGACCCGTCCAAACTAGTTCTAGATCACTTTTGTTTTCATCATGGCTGATACATCTCGCTACTGGGAAATGATGGTTTTAACCGCCGCCGGACGGCTGCAGCGACAAACTTTTCCCACTGCCCAACAGTGGTTTCAACAGTGGTTTCAGCCGCAGTTTTTTCCTGACTTAGACGCCGCTCCTCTCCCCGAGCGAGACTATCAGCAACGGCTATGGGAATTAACTCAACCCCCCGACAACAATGCCTCCATCGCCCAGCTCTGTTTACGCTGCTGGCTTTCTCACCAGATCGAAGCCGCCTGCTACCAGCTAGCCCGACAGTTTGGTGAAACCTACAGCTTTACCGCCCAGGATCTGTGGCCCCTGACCCTGGATGATGATGGTCAGCTTTCCCCAACCTATGCCTCCCTGGCCATACAAATTCTCACTAAATACAATCCTAGCCAGTCAGCCCTGGGCACCTGGGCCAGCCGACTGACCAAAAGCCATCCGCCCCTAAATCGCTTTTTTATGGAGTTGGGACTATACCGCATTAGCCCCTGGGCTATTCTTAATGACACGCGCATTGCCCAACTCCCCAAAGCCCTGCCTCATCTGAGCCCAAGCGAATTAGCCACCGCTGGTCAACTGCTGGGTGCCTATCATCGTGTGTATCGTCATGATCGACTCAAACAGGGGCAGGGACGCGCCCGTCGCTGTGCGGATCCTACCGAAGAGCAGCTTCGACAGATTATCCCCCATGAAGCCCCTAATTTAGTCTTCTCTCAACTCCATGAGCTAGCCGATCAGCTACGACAGTATCGCATTGCCGTTCGGCGACGCACTCCCTTGACCCAATCCTTAGACAGCACCGAGTCCGGCATTGCAAATCTCTCTGTCCCAGCATCAAACGATACGGAACAAGCCCAGGACAAATTTTTACAACAATATCGCACTCATTTTGTTGCCACCCTCGACCAGGCCATTGAGCACAGCGTCCACACCTACAGCAGCCAATACCAAAAGCGCAAGCCCCCCCAGGATAGTGTATATCGACAGGCACTCACCTTGTTTCACTGTCAGGGGTTGTCCATGGGCGTAATTGCCAAACAGCTCGGTCTGACCAACCAAGTAAAAGTCACTCGACTGTTGCAGCTCAAACAGTTCCGCACCAAGGTTTGCATCTACTGGCTAAATCAGCTCAAAGAACAGGTGAAAACCGATGTCATGCAGCATGTTTCAGCCGATCGGCTCACCCAAATTGCCCAACAGTTAGATCATATTTTAAGCGAAGAAACCAAAACCGCGATGGCAGAAGCCGCCTCCGAAGCTCAAATACCTAAAAATCGCACAGCTAATAGTATCTTTTCTCGTCGGCTGTGTGAGACTGTTTCATCATCGGCCCTTTCTTCGAGTTCTATCAGATAGCTTTCAGTGTCCCTGTTATTTGTTCAGTTTTAGTTACACGACTTGTCACAGCGCTTATCATGACTACCCCATCCCTTACAATTCAACAGTTTGACCTTGTTCCACTCTCACCCGAGACAGTTGTTCTGTCCACCGCGTCAACACAGTGGGCTACAGACATTTGCCAAGACATTGCGGATGATGAGAGCCAATGGCAAACTTTTTTAAGAGCATTGGCTGTAGCCGGTATCAGCCAATGGCTGAGGGACGCTGGCCTAGCCCCGACTTATGCCAAAGCAACAGCTCCAACAGCAGAGATAAATCTCAGGGTAGGAGACTATCGTCTTTGTGTGTTACCTATCGATAGTCTCAGCGATGACACAGTAACAGTCCCGGCTGGGACCCAGGCAGCCCATTTATATCTGCTGGCAGAAGTCCAAGAAGAGGTGAACCACGTACGCATCGTTACCACCCTGCGTCACGATCAGCTGCAGCAGTACGTGCAACACCATCCTGATCTCGAGGACCAGGGCTACAACATTCCCCTCAGCCAGTTTACAGTCACCCCAGAGCAGCTGTTGCTATATCTCAACTGCCTAGAACCGGAGGCCATTATACAGCCAGACCAACCCAGACCCATGAATGAGGTCGCAGAGACCATCACCACAGGTGTAGTCAATGTTGGTAGGTGGCTCCAGGGAGAGCTCGATGCGATCGCTGAGCAGCTAGCTTGGGAGCTATTGCCACCGTTAACAACCGCCCAGGGATTTCGACCCGTCAAAGAAGAAATTGAAGATATTGTCGCTGAGCTCATTTCCCAGGGCATTGAGATCCCTCCCAGAGCCCGAGGAGCCTGTAAAGAGATCGCCATCGCCGGATTTCCCTGTCGTCTCTATGCTTGGACCTGGTCACTGATGACAGACAATGTGCCTGAGTGGAGCTTATTTTTAATCCTAGGACCCACCCCCGGTGAGACAATGCCGCTGGGGATTGAATTAATCGTTAGCGATCAGCAGACTGTTTTGTCAAAATCCTCCCTTACTCAAGAGACCACTATTACATATCTATATGCCCAGGCGATCGGCTATTGGCAGGAGCAGTTTACCGTAACCATTGGTCTACCCCATGGGTCTAGCATCAGCCTGCCACCATTTGGATTTCAAGTAGATTAGGGATGTGCTGGAAAATAAAATACTAATCTCGGGATGAGTAGGTTGAGCGGAGTCGAAACCGGATTGACCGGTACATTATCTAGGCGCGGCTCCCTTAACAGAAAACTTAAAGTTGTTCTATTAAAACTGTAGCTTTTTATTGTTTAGGCATTTGACTTTTTAAGCCTATGGATAATAATACAACAGGTGTGTTGCCCTGACCTTGATGTTGTTCAAAAAAACTCAGCTGTTTGCAGCTAGCGTTGCGATCGCAGCGCTAGTTATCTATTTACCCGAAACTAGTTTTGCCCAATCAGCCCCGCCCAGTGATACTGGACTTCCCCCCGAATCTGAAGAACCACTGCCTGAACCCGTACCGCTACCGCTACCAGAAGACATATTACCGATACCGTCAACGCCACCCAACTTGCCAGAGCCTGACCCACAGACAGGCTTAGATGTGCCCGATACCATCGTGGTAAACCGGTTTGAGGTGGTTGGTAGCACCGTGTTTAGCGAAGAAGAACTGAACATGGCGACCCAGGAGTATGTGGATCGTCCTATCACCTTTCCTGAGCTGTTTGAGGCCAGATCGGCCATAACACAACTCTATATAAAGGAAAGATACATTTCTTCAGGTGCTTTCTTAGTTGGAGAGCAAGATATCGAAGATGGTGTAGTTACCATTCAGGTCGTGGAAGGTAGTTTAGAGGACATCAACATAGAGGGCCTCAAACACCTTGACCCTGGCTACATTCGGAGCCGCATCGGACTTGCCTCTCGCCCCCCTTTAAATGTGGATGACCTAGTGGAGGCGTTGCAGCTATTGCAAATCAATCCCTTACTGGAAAGCATTTCCGCTGAGCTAGCCACAGGTACCCGTGTAGGCGGTAGTATCCTTAACCTCACGATAAAAGAAGCCCCTGTCATCGGCGCTCAAATTACATTAGATAACAGCCGCTCTACGACCGTGGGCAGCTTTCGGCGTCGAGCTACGTTTTCCCATGCCAATGTCCTCGGTCTAGGGGATGGATTTAATCTCAGCTATAGCAATACTGAGGGTAGCAACACCTGGGAAGCTAACTACACCCTGCCGATCAATCCTCGCAACGGAACACTGAATGCTTCATTTAGCACGACCGATAGTCGTGTGGTTGCGGATGACTTTGAGATACTGGGTATTCGTTCTGACTCTGACCAGCTTTCCTTCAGCCTACGGCAACCTGTAATTGAAACCCCAACCGAACTGTTGGCTTTGGAGCTAACGTTTGACCACGATCGGTCCAGCAGCACATTTCAGCTTCCTGGTACCGAGCGTCTCCCCTTTCCCACCCTGGGAGCCGACGATGGTAGGACTCGCGTTTCGGCCCTGCGATTTAGTCAGGAATGGACTCAGCGCAGGGCGGATGAGGTGATAGCGTTGAGATCGCAATTTAGCTTGGGTGTCCCTTGGTTTGATGCTACAACTAACAATGGTAGCCTGCCAGACAGTGAGTTTTTTAGCTGGCAGGGCCAGGCCCAGTGGGTCAAGGCACTTGATCGAGATCAGCTGCTAATAGCTCGTCTGAATGGTCAATGGGCTAATGGCTCTCTACTGTCTCTAGAACAGTTTCGCTTGGGCGGTCAGGGCAGCGTACGTGGCTACCGGCAGGACCAGTCCACGGCTGACAATGGCCTATTTGCCTCGGTGGAGATGCGATTCCCTTTATTGTCCATTCCTGAGTGGGATACTACTGCTCAAATCGCTCCCTTTATTGATTATGGGTTGGGCTGGAACAACGGTGACCAGACCGATCCCGAGCCTGACGACTTTTTATCAATCGGCACGGGTATGCTGTGGCAGATTAGCGATCGCATTACCGCCCGTATAGATTTTGGCATTCCGCTGATTGACCCTGGACCAGAAGGCAACTCTTTACAAGAAAGCGGTATTTTGTTCACCGTTTCAGGAAAATTGTTTTAAAGTGTATCAATTTTTCTTTATGCAAACTTAAAGACGTTCCTTCAAAAGGTCGTGGTAGTATCCGTGACATTACTAACGGACGTTCTAAACCTCTTACCTATGGGGCAGCGATGGGAACAGCTTACTTGGCGAAGTGGAGTGGCTATGCTTCGGTACTATCTGTATGTACCACTTTAAGCTTAGGCTATTCAGCCGCTGCTCACGCTCAAGTTGTTCCCGATACTACGTTAGGTAACGAATCTTCAGTCGTTGTCGAGGACAGCGTCGTTCACGGATTACCCACCGATCTCATCGAAGGCGGAGCCATCCGCAGACCCAATATATTCCACAGCTTTGCAGACTTTAACATTGCAGAACTACAGCGGGTTTACTTTACAAATCCTGCTGGCATTGAGAATATTTTGAGCCGTATAACGGGCAACAACTCCTCAGATTTACTAGGTACCCTTGGTGTTGACGGCAATGCTAATCTGTTTTTCTTAAACCCTAACGGCATTACCTTTGGTCCCAATTCTCAGCTTGACATTACTGGTTCTTTCTTTGCCAGCACGGCTGACGCCTTTAAGTTTGCTGAGGGTCTGAGCTATAGTGCGACTAATCCAGCTGCACCGCCACTGTTAGCTGTCACCCTAACACCAGGCTTACAAATCGGTGAGCCTCAGCAAGGAACCATTCAAAGTGAAGCCCAATTGCAGGTGGGCGGACAGTTAAGCCTGCAAGCTGAGACATTGAACTTGCAAGGTTCTCTCTTAACCCCTGGCTACTTACGGCTTTGGGCAGAAGACACAGTCGAAATTCGCGATCGCGTTTCTCAACCTTTTGTAGCAGCTGCGGGAGAAGGCATTGATATCCAGGCAAATCAGACTTTAGATATCTCTATCTTGGAAAATTCTGAAAGTGGGTTGTTTGCTGGCGGGGATTTGAGCCTACGCTCTGATCAGCCAATCATAGGAGATGCCCATTTCTGGTCTGGAGGCCAATTTCAGATAGAACAGCTAGATGGAAGCCCAGGTAATTTAGTCAGTCTGCTTGATCCTGTTATTGAAGCACAGGGTGATGTTCGTTTTTTTGCCTACGCAGGTGGATCGCTGCGAGTTCTGGCAGGTGGTTCAGTAAATATTGGCAACATATTTATTAACGGTACCGATCCCACATTTCCAGATGATCAAGTTCCCCTCTCTCGGGTCTTGCCTGATGGTGTAGGCACAGTGGTAGTCGATGGTAGCCGCCGTCCTGTAGTTGATATTCGAGCTGGCACAACAGCTGCTCAGATTCCATTTAGCTGCTTGGGTTGTTCTGTTTTGAATCCTTCTGGTCTACAGACAGGAGCCGTTACTTCAGCTGACATAAATATTGTTTTTATAGGCATTAGTCAGCCCAACGGAGTAGTGCTTTTAACCAATCAGTTTCAGCCTAATGAACGCTTGGCAGGTAATATTCAGATAGGCAACATTTTGACCAGTGGTGGGACAGCCTTTTCTGCAGACAACGGTGGTGGTGTTTTCATTGATTCACGGGATGATATTCAGTTATCTTCTACCAATCCGTTTATTCCAAGTAGAATTCAAACTAGCTCATTGTTTGGCGATACGGGGCGAATTGCGTTAGTTGCTGAGGGTGCGGTCATTCTCAACGACGCTGTAATTAGGAGCCCTACACTTGGAGTGGGGCAGGGTGGACGTGTAGACATTCTCGCCAATGCTCTGCAGATGGCCGAGCGGTCCCAGATTACAACTAGTACAGGATCTCAAGAAAGAGGTGGAGACATTTACATTGAAGTCACCGATGCTTTGCAAATAATCGGCGATATTCCAGCATCCAAGATTCCCGGTGCTGTCAACACAGGAATTTTGTCGACAATTGGAGCAGGCGCAGTAGCTGATGGAGGGGATATCACCATCAGGGCAGGCTCACTCACGATTACGGATGGTGCTGTCATCGGTACATTTCTACGACGTGCTGCAAATGGTTTACCAGGAGGGCAGGGCACCGGAGGTGATATCGATATCATTGTCCAGGGCGATATTGTGCTGGATGGTGTTGATTCGCCTGCAAATACAGGCTTAGATACTGGGCTAGGCGCGGGAGCCGTGGGCACGAGTGGCAACATCCGTATTCAAGGGCAAAATCTTTTGATCCAGGATGCTAAATTCCCGGCTATTCGCACAGATGTTCTAGGAATAGGAGATTCAGGCGATATTGAGATCCAGCTGGATGGCTCGCTAGTTGTTTCGGGGCTGAGTAATATTGCCACAACTCTTCGAGAAGGGGCAGTTGGCAGTGCAGGCAACATTGATGTTAATGCTCAAAATATTATCGTAGAAAATGGGGCGCAAATTCTCTCAGGAATTACCGGTAGCCGACAACAGCTGCCTGGTGGGCAAGGAACCAGCGGTAATATTAATCTAACGGGACGCGAATCTATTACCCTATCGAGTGGAGATCTAGTGTCTGACTCAGGACAAGATGCCAGAGGTGCAGCTGGCAATATTGTGCTAGCAACGCCTGATCTAGTGATTGAAAATGAGTCAGAAGTACGCACAGCCACGGCTAACGATAGCCCCGGTGGAGACATTATAATCACAGCAGATCGAGCATTGTTGCAAAATGGGGTCAGTCTGTTAAGTCGAGCCGAAGAGCAAGGAGAAGCGGGCGATATTGAAGTTAATGCGAGTGAACGTTTAAGGATTAGTGCAGGAGAAATTTCAGCCAGCGCTGATGCGGCTGGAGGAGGAGACATTAATATTAATGGCGGTCTGGTTTTCTTAAATCAGGGTAGTCTCCTGAGTACTAGCGTATTTGATAGTAATGGCGGTGGCGGCGATATCACCATGACTGCAGATGCCCTGGTAGTGCTTGAAGATAGCGACATTTTAGCCAATGCGGAATTTGGTCCAGGTGGAATTATCAGTATTAACTCTCCAGCTTTTCTGGCAACATTATTTGAAAGCGGTAGTGCAACGCCGGTTGGCCGCAACCCTGGTAGCTTTGCTCAGTTTAGGGGCAATGATCGTGTGGACATTTCAGCCGACTCTGCGGGTGGGCAGACAGGAACCGTTTCTTTACCAAGCCTGGTCACTGATGAAGGCTTAAACGAATTACCCATCAATCTAATCGATCCGACCAACTTGATTGATCAGCGCTGCAATCTTTTAGTTAGTCAGCAACGACAGGAAGACAATCAATTTGTTGTTGTCGGTCGCGGTGGATTACCCGTCACACCCAGTGAAAATCTAAGGGAAGAAAGCTTGATCGAAGATCTTGGCCCTACCGTTGAAGGAAATACCGCCTATCCAATCGAACCTCATCAAACCACAGCAGTTCATGCTACTTCTAGTCCTAATTTAGACTTACAAGTCATTGCAGAACCCCATGGATGGGCTCGCAACGCAGAAGGACGACTGGTACTGTACTCAAATACAGTACCAGCTGAGCCCTCTACGCTAGCAATGTCAAGTTGTTCGTCTGAATATCATACTTCTTCATCACTGTAAGCCGCCCCTATGCTAAGTTATAAAGCTAATGTAATTTGTCTCATAACGGCTATTTTAGCGGGCAGCTTCAAACCTATTCAGGCTCAAATCATACCGGATGACACATTGGGTAATGAAGCTTCGCAGGTGAGTGTTGATGCAACAGTTCAAGGATTGCCCACTGACCTGATTGAAGGCGGAGCAACCCGAGGCGTTAACTTATTTCACAGCTTTTCAGACTTTAATGTTGCTGACTTACAACGGGTTTACTTTGCCAACCCGACTCATATTGAAAACATTCTCAGTCGGGTAACCGGAGACAGTCGATCTAACATTTTGGGCACGCTGGGTATAGACGGCACGGCCAATTTGTTTTTGCTCAATCCCAATGGCATCGTATTTGGGAAGAATGCTCAGCTTGATATTACAGGTTCTTTTTTTGCCAGTACAGCTAACGCATTGGAGCTGGATGGAGGACTCAGCTACAGTGCGCTCGAGCCCACAGCTCCACCATTGCTGGCAGTAACTCTGACTCCTGGCCTGCAGTACGGTGCTGCGCAGCAGGGAGAGATCTCTAATGCAGGTATCTTACAAACGGGTGAGGGACTGACTTTTAATGCTGAGACCCTAACGCTCAATGGGTCATTACTGGCTGGAGCTGATCTTACTTTACGCAGTAGCGATACGATTCAAATTCGAGACAGTGAAACACAGCCCTTTATCGCTGCTGCAACCGGTGATGTTCTAGTCCAAGGTGATCAAACCGTTGATATTTTTGCCCTCAATCATTCAGACAGTGGATTATTTGCAGGGCAAGATTTAATTCTACGATCGGCCAACTCCATCATCGGTGATACTCATTACTGGAGCGGTAATCGTTTTCAGGTCGAAACACTTGATGGAACACCAGGAAATCTGTTGAGCCCCAATGACCCAGTCATCCAATCGGGAGGAGATATTAGCTTTGCTAACTATACGGGAGCTTCTCTCAGGGTTTTGGCGGGTGGCTCAGTAACAGCTAATAATATTACGATAACTGGAGTAGATCCGGGTTTTCCGGATGAAGCTGTAACATTATCACGTCCTTTAGCTGATGGTACAAATATTGTTCAGGTCAATGGCAGTACTCGCCCAGTTGTTGATATCCGTGCGGGTACCACTGCTGCAACACAGGGACTAAATTGTGATGGTTGCCCTGACTTTTTGGGGATTATCTTACAACCTACAGATCTATCTTCTACTGCAATTCCAACATCAGCTGATATTACAATTAATCGTATCGGAGTAAATCCATCTGACGGGTTAGTGTTACTCACTAATCAATTTCAGCCAGATGCAAGCATAGATGGCAGCATTCAGGTGCAAGAAATAGATACCGGAAATAATGTTGCCGAAGGAGGAGAGATTATTCTTGACTCAAGAAATAGCATCGTTTTACCAACTTCCTCATTGGTTAGAAGCAGTGCACTCGATCAGAATTCGGGAAATATTTCGTTTATTGCCCAAGATGCTGTCAGCCTAGCAGAAAGCGCGATTGTACAGAGTGCGTCAGGTGGTACAGGCCAGGCTGGTAACATTAATATATTAGCAGGTTCTTTTTCGCTATTACGTGAGGCTCAATTAGATGCCTCAGCAACTGGCAACGGCAATTCTGGCAATTCTGGTACCATCAATATTGATGTGAGTAATGCTATTACTCTGACAGGGTTTAATACACGTATCAATAACTCTGTTTCTGCAGGCACTAGAGCTGATACAGGAGAGATTAATATTCGCGCTAATAGCTTATCCATTGAGGAAGGTGCAGGCATCTTTTCAACAATTTTGGGTGAGGGAAATGGAAGCAATATTACCCTCGATATCAATGGTGCAGTTGCCCTAGATGGGCGAGATGGTTCTAATAGTGCGATCGCAACTGGAGTTGGTGATGCTGGTTCAGGTAACAGTGGCCAAATCGATTTGCGTGCTGAATCACTGAATTTAACCAATGGAGGGCTAATTTCTACATTCGCAGCTTCTAGTAACAGTATTGCCAATGCGGGAGACATTAATCTTGATGTCCGTGATTTTATTTTGGTCGAAGGGGATACTCCACCCGACACAGGACCTATCGCATCGCAGTTTATATTTGCTGATATGAGTGCAATTGCTTCCGGTCAGGTCGGCAATGGCAACATAGGAGATAGTGGTAATATTGTTGTCAATACTGATCGACTAATGGTTCAGGATAGCGCAGTCATTGATGCTAGCCATACTGGTCAAGGGCGTTCAGGAGATATTGAAATAAATGCGCGTATCGTTAACCTTAATGATGGGGGTAGTGTTACAACACTTTCTACAGGAACAGGTAATGCCGGAATAATCTCAATTGTTAATGCAGAGGAAACTAATTTAGACAATAATAGTTTCATTTCTACCTCATCATTATTTAAGTCAGGTGATTCTGGCGCTTTAGTAATTGAGACTGATACTCTCAGTTTGAGAAATGACTCAATATTGGCTACTGCAACAGCGAACTCTGGTAACGCTGGACAACTAGAAATTCAGGCAGATTTGGTAGAACTGATCAATGGTAGTCGAATCACAACAGAGACTGGACCAACAACTTTGCTTGGGATAATTTTATCCTCAGGCAGTACAGGTAATGCTGGCAACTTAACTATCGATACCAACCGTCTGGTATTGCAAGATGGAGCAATTTCCACCTCTGCGAGCATAACAAGCAGTGGGCAGGCTGGGTTACTCACCGTAAATGCATCAGAATCAATCGATATCAGCGGCATTGATGGGACCAATACAGGCGGTTTATTTGCCTCCTCTTTTTGAACAGGGAAAGGAGGCGAGCTAATTGTAAGAACTGGGGACTTAACTATTCAAGATGGTGGACGAATAGAATCTGGCTCGGCTGGTTTGGGGCAAGGAGGAAGTGTCGATATAGTTGCTACGGACTCAATTACGATAAGCGGAACATCGGCTGCTCTAACAGCAGAAGAAATCGCAAGTTTACTTGACCTGACAGGCTTGATCGATATTGCCGAGGGTTCCGACACCGGGATTTTTCTGCGCTCAGGAATTTCTGCGTTCAGTCTAGACCAAGGTGATGCTGATAGCGGTAGTGTTCGTGTTACCACGAATGGTAGTTTAATTATCCAAGACAATGCTGAAATTACAACAACGGTTTTAGGAGGAGGAAATGCTAACAATGTGGAGGTTAGCGCTAATTCTTTAGAATTACGGAACTCTGCCCGCATTAACAGCCGTAATGAAGGTACGGGCTTTGCAGGAGATATCTCAGTTGCAACTCAAGGTCTGCTTCGATCTATTGGAGGAGAAGTATCCGCTAGTTCTGATTTAGCAGGTGGCGGAGATATCAATATCACCACCGATAATTTACTTTTGAGCAATGGCAGTTTGTTAAGCACCAGCGTTTTTGATAGTACAGGCGGTGGCGGAGATATTACCATTGATGCCAACGCATTTGCTGCCATTGAAGACAGTGACATCTTAGCTAATGCAGAATTTGGTCCAGGTGGAACCATCAACATCAACTCTCCTGCCTTTTTAGCTACGTTATTTGAAAGCGGTACTGCAACGCCAGTGGGCCGTAATCCGGGTAGCTTTGCCCAGTTTCGAGGTAATAATCGTGTAGACATCTCAGCCGACTCTGCTGGAGGGCAATCAGGGACTGTCTCTCTATCAACGTTGGTTACAGACGAAGGCTTAAACGAGTTACCTACTGACCTGATCGATCCAACCAGTCTGATCGACCAGCGCTGTGACCTATTGGCTAGCCAGCAAAGTCAGGATAGCCAAACTGGCCAATTTACTGTGGTTGGTCGAGGGGGGCTGCCATTGACGCCTGAACAACAGTTAGAAGCAACTCAGCTGCTAGATGACTTAGGCCCACCGGAGATGCAACGTAGTGCGGAGAATGTTAGTGCTGAAGTAGTAACAACTGCCTCAGCTGAAGTAGCTTCTGAACGGATTGTTGAACCTCTCGGCTGGCGACGCTCAGAGGATGGACGTCTCTATTTGTATGCATCAGCTTCAGTTCCCGAAACGGCTGAAACACATCTTGCTCAGCGCTGTGGAGAGCTCCCCTCTGCAAGTCGGTCTTCTGTTTCTTCTAAATAAGGTGGCGATTTTGTGATGGCTAAATGGCTTCGATTTCTAGTTGTTTTTGGATTAACGGCATGCTTATGCAGTCAGGGGATTCCCAGTCTGGCGCAGGTAACACGACAAGTTGCTAGTGAACAGCGAGTTGCTCAGAGTACACCGGCTCAGTTAATCCAGGCAGGGCGGCAGCATTATGGTTCAGGACGCTATGTAGATGCGATCGCAACCTGGCAACAGGCCGCTCAAAGCTACGAAACTCAAAACGATGCCGTCAACCAGGCAAGCGCTCTGAGCAATATCGGTTTGGCCCATCTGCGGTTAGGCAACTATGAGGCCGCTCAAAGTGCGATCGCAACCGCCCGCAACCAGCTAAATAGTCGCCCTGATAGTCCCTATGCCCAAAGAGTACTAGCTCAGGTAATCAGCGCTCAAGCCCAGCTCGGTATGGCCCAGGGTGACCTCAACGCAGCCCTAGGTTACTTAGAGCAAGCCGCTGAACTCTATCAAAACGATGCCGATGGCCTGCTCCGCACCCAGCTAAACCAATCTCAAATTCTTCAGGTACAAGGCCGCTACCGGGAAGCATCACAGCAGCTTGGAGACATTAGTGCAACCTTAACAGCACTGGATGATTCTGCCCTCAAAGCGTCTGGCCTGAGGCGATTGGCGAATACTCAACAATTTAATGGTGAACCTGACAAAGCATTATCAAGTTTGCAAGAGAGCCAGCGCACGGCGGAAGCTATTGGTAACACGACTGAATTGAGCAGCACTCTCTTAAGCCTTGGCAACTTAGCCTCAGAAAACAGCGGTTCTGAGCAGTTGGATTATCCAAATCCAGATGAAATATACCAACAGGCAGCTACGGTTGCACCCACACTGCCGCTGCGCTTACAGGCCCAGGTCAATTTGCTTGGCCTACAAATCGCGCAGAATCGTCTAGATCCAGATCTGCTGATTCAAATTCAGGCCCAGCTGCCTCAGCTTAGTCCAGGGCGTACTGGAAATCTGATTCGACTTAACCTGGCTAATCGTTTGATTAAAGCTGAGTCTGTGTGGTCCTCAGAGGACCTAACACAATTTTTGAACACCACACTTCAACAAGCCAAAGCTAGCCAGGACGGCCAGAGTCAATCCTATGCTAAAGGATACCTGGGCGGTTTATACGAGAATAACCAGCAGTTAGGAGCGGCAGCAGTGGCCACCCGTGAGGCGTGGAATCTGGCTGTAGCGACCAACTCAACAACGGCGCTCTATCAGTGGCAGTGGCAGCTAGGTCGAATTTTAGCAGCTCAGGGAGATACGGAGGCTGCGATCGCAGCCTATAACCAGGCCCTAGAAACCCTACAAAAATTGAGAAGCGATCTGGTTTCTACTGATACGGATCTACAATTCTCATTTCGAGAAGAGGTAGAACCGATCTATCGAGAATTAGTTGGTCTCTTATTACGGTCAGAAACAGGCATTGAAGGCAACGCATCTAAAAACTTAATCAATGCCAGAAATGTAATCGAAAACCTACAGGTGGCGGAACTAGTCAACTTTTTCCGAGCCGATTGCGTAGTTACCAATCGTACCGAAATTGATCAAATCGATACCAATGCAGCGGTTGTCTATCCCATTATTTTGGACAATAGCTTAGAAGTAATTGTCAGTTTTCCTGGGCAGTCCTCTGAGGATTCTTTAAAACATTATTCAATTGATGTTGAGAAAGACATCATTGAACAACAACTCGATAATCTGCAACAAATTATTTCTGGTTACCCAACTAGAAATGCTCTTGCAAATCTTGATGAATTAAGATCACGTTCAGCTCCTAACACAAGAGCTGAACTTATCCCGGTACCAATAGACACAAATCTTGAGGATATAGATTTTATTACACCAGCTGGGCAAGTTTACGATTGGCTAATTCGCCCTATCGAAAAAGATTTGGCAGACACTGATACAAAAATGCTGGCATTCGTTTTGGATGGTGCATTACGTAATGTTCCAATGTCAGTACTCTACGATAGAGAGAGGTCGCAATATCTGATTGAGCAATATGCGATCGCACTCACACCTGGTTTACAGCTTATTGACCCACAACCCATCGCTCGTAGGCAGGTTAAAGCTTTGGTGGCGGGTATATCAGAGGCCAGACCAGACTTCTCTCAGTTACCCAATGTTTCGATAGAAATCCAGGCAATCCAGGCAGCTGTGCCCAGCGACGTTTTGGAAAATGAAGATTTCCTCAAAGACAGGTTTGCGGAAAAACTGACAACGCTTCCTTTTCCAGTTGTACATCTCGCAACCCATGGAGAATTTAGTTCTAACCTAGATGAAACATATGTTTTAGCCTGGGATAAAAAAATCAATGCTAATGAACTAAGTTCTATGCTTCAAACGGGTGAAATTAGTCGTGATGAAACAATTGAGTTACTCATACTCAGTGCTTGTGAAACAGCGACAGGGGATGATCGAGCCGCTCTGGGTTTGGCTGGGATTGCGGTACGTTCGGGTGCTCGCAGTACTCTGGCCACACTTTGGCAGGTAAATGATGAGGGAACAGCTCGGTTGATGAGTGATTTTTATCAAAAGCTCTCGGATACATCTCTGACTAAGGCTGAAATTCTTCAGAAAGTTCAGATCAATCTTTTAAAGAATCCTACTTACCAGCATCCTTACTTTTGGGCACCGTTTGTTTTGATTGGTAATTGGTTGTAGATGGCCTTAAAATGACTGACGATCCGTCTTTTATCAAGGTCAGCTAGAATGACATCAAATCTGTTGGGCCTCATAGTTGGGGGGCTGCTACCAGCCCTGTTCTACGGTCTTTCCAGTGTATTTGCCAAAAGCAGTACTAACGCTGGCATGTCAGTGGGCGGACATTTATTTGTTATCGGTATTGCCATTAGCGTTACCGGACTGTTGTTTAATACGCTAGTGCCCAGTAATATTCCATCGCTATTGGCTGTTGCCTCCTCCTCAATGCAGGGTGTTCTCTGGGGTTTGGGTACCGGCTGTGTTGTTCTAGGTTTACTCAACTATCAGGCTCCTCTAGCAAAGCTGGTGCCTCTCTACAACATGAATACGCTAGTGACGTCGGGGCTGGCCTTGGTAATCTTTTCAGAATGGCGTACGGTCAATCCACTACAGCTTTTGGTCGGTGCGGGTCTAATTATTGCAGGCGGGGTTTTGGTCTCAGGTGCTTAGGAGGCTGCGGCTAAATAATGTTGCCCAATCAACCAGGCTTCGACTTCGCTCAGCCTTCCAATGTTGAGAGTTGAGCGGAGTCGAATAGAGAAGCCGCCAGCCTGTCCTTAAATATTTACAGTCTTGCAAGTATCTCGCTCACGGTTCGCTAGAAAATATAGGAGAATAGCGAATAGCGTAATAATGCCCAAAATCGTATCCCAGCCAAGCAATGGCCCAGTTGATCAGTAACGAACGCGTCGATGATATCCCACTGCTATTAAG
>NZ_JADEXP010000611.1 GCF_015207065.1 Leptolyngbya cf. ectocarpi LEGE 11479
AGAGACATGTCTGATTCCATAGGCAGGTAATCTGTGGAAATCATATTCAGAATAGGTAGTATTTGAGCTGTTGGAGACGGTTCTTAGTGTCGTTTGGGCTGGTTTATTAGCCTAATTGAACCATTTGCTGATACTCGACAGTTTTTGTGTGCTTTAGTAGCATTCAATTAAGGTCTGCGTATATTTAACTAAGTGGTAAGGAAGACGGATTTTATAAGATCCGAAAATTGCGTCTGCAGAGGTTGCCATGGAACGCCTGTACAGCAAAAAATAATGAGTTAAGGGGCTAGAGCAGCTTTGGGAAAGCGCAAGTTGACGTGTGATTTTTTGCAGTCTGAAACGATTGATTCAGAGCTGTTCATGTCGCCTGCTTCGCAAAGTGCTAAACAGGCTGCTGGATCTTCTCGCTCTTTGGTTGAGCGTACGCTGGCATTCGCGCAACAGGGTGGAGCTGTGGAGGCGTTAGCTGACTGGCTACCTAAAGTCATGGTCAAAGAATTTGATCTGCGCGGATGTCAGATAGAGCTGTACGACTCAGAACGGCGTGTGGCTACTCTGATTGGGGGGACCGGCGATGGGTGGCTAGGGTCGGCAGACCAGCCCCATGCTGTCGATCAGTTTTGGGAACTCTATGAACCTTTAACCTTGGGAAAATCGCTGTTGTTCAGTTCCCAGGGTTTGGGGGTGAAGACATCCTCAACCATGCCTTTAACCTGGCTGGGATGTCCGATGATGAATCGCACAGAGCTATTGGGCAATGTCTGGCTAACACGCGCCAGTAAAGAGGTTTTTGATGAGCTTGAACTGGGTCAGTTACGGCAGATTATCGCGTGTTTTGCGATCGCACTTCACCAAAGCCATCTCGAACAAACCTTAGAGACTCAGCAAACCGAAATTCGGCAGCTGCGCCAGGCCAAGGACGATTTTTTAAAGCTGATCTCCCATGAGATGTTTGGTCCCTTGGGAAATATTCAACTCTCCACCCAAACATTAGAAAGAATCTTCAAAGACGTCTCATGGCGTAAGGTGCCCAAGCGTAGTACGGTCCTCAAAGTGCTCAGCCTGCTTACTCAAGAATGTCGACGACAAAAACAATTTGCCGACAATCTCATCACCCTGATGTTTCCTGAGTACCAAAAGTCATCAGAGCCGGTACTGATGAACCTCAGCGACTGGATGCCATCGCTGCTGCGTACCTTTGACGCCAGGGTTGAGCAGGAATCCCTCACACTTAAAACCAAAATTTCTCAAGACCCCCTTTTGTTTGAGTGCGATATCACGCAACTAGAGCGCATCGTCACAGAGCTGGTCACCAACGCGATTAAATATACCCCAGCTAAAAAGACCATTACGATTACGGTCAAGGCCACCGATACTGCTGTGGAGATTGCGATCGCAAATACCGGCGTCCATATTCCCACCGACCATCAACTCCGCATTTTTGAAAAATTTTACCGAGTGCCCGAATTAGATCTACGGCAGTATGGCGGCAGCGGTCTGGGATTAGCGCTCGTCAAGCAGCTCGTTACCAATTTAGCTGGCACCATTGCTCTCAAAAGCACCAAGCAAAAAACCACATTTACCGTAAAATTACCCCGGTAAACCACTCCAAGCACCCCTTTCCCCC
>NZ_JADEXP010000612.1 GCF_015207065.1 Leptolyngbya cf. ectocarpi LEGE 11479
ATCTCACTGCCCATGCACAATGGCTTTACTGTGACCTGGATCTACCCTCCCGAAAATAAGTATCTCTACTTATTGACTTATCTGCCATAGGTTTAACCTGTCACGAATGAATACGGATCGGAGTACCATCAAATGGGGAGATCTGATTCTAGCGACAACATCATTACCCACAACCTCTAACCCTACTTGCGCTGACTGTGATAGTCAGCCCAGTCCAGTTCCAGCGGGTACTGTCGGTGCTTTTGAGGGAGCCTACTACCACCATTGTGATATCTATCGCCCGCAGTACAACTGCATGATGAGAAACCTGCAGCCGTTTTGTGCTGTTTGTAGACATCGAATTGAAGAAACCCTGACCCCCTTCTTACCGACAATCAGTCTACCTTGGCTAGACATGGTTTTCTGGACATGGGTCATTATCGTTGGCGGTCTGTTGATTTCGCCTGAGGGAGTGTTCTGTATTGTCTGTGGTCAACCTATCGATGCTGTTGGGTACATTGGTAATGTGATGGTCGGAGTCTTCGGCGTAGGCTCTATTGTTCTAGGTCTAGTTGGATTGGCTCGAAGTCTCACAAAATCATTGAAAGTAGGGGTTTAATTCGAACTGGTTTCCTTATAGGGCCCATTGTGTATCCATATCTAAACCAAGGCCTGATAAGACTCGAGTCTTATCAGGCCTTGGTCATTAAAGAAGCTAGATGTTAATTGTTTTCAACGGAGCACGTCCTTCTGCTACAGCAACAAAACCAAATCAGGAAAATAGTCACGAATTGCAAAAGAATGATAGTGATGAGAAGCCATTTGATTTGTCTTTGATTATCGACAGGTGTTGTTTTACGGTCGTCTTCAAATTTAGTGATCACGTCATTAGGATCACTGACTGCTGCTGATAGCCGAACTTCTCTTGTAAAAGGCGGGCTGCTCTGATTTTCACTGCGAACCGGTCTCTCAATATCATTGCCTAATGACCACCCATCAATGTCAGCCACGGGTCGGAAATCATAGGCACCTTTCAAGGCTGTGTTATTGTAAACACCCGTGAAAATCCCATCCCCAGCCATATCGTCACCCTGTCCATCCTCATTACGGCCATTGTCAAATAATTTAAGCGTATCTCTGGAACCATCTGGACGTGTGACTTCAGCAACGATTTCTTCACTTTCTTTGGTTACTGTGCCACCAAGGCTTTTGGCAGACGCATAAATATATATCTCTTCATTGGGCTCATAACTTGGTTTATGGAGAGTAGCGGTGAAGCTGTTGATCCTGCTGTGGGCATAAGCACGTGCTACAAACTTACTATTTTGTCCTACAAACTGCTGACCTTTATAGCCAAGGGGACGAATAAATAGCATCCAATTACCCTGCTCAGGCGAGTCAATACGTACATACTGCCCCTGTGGAATTTTATGGGTTTCATAGTAATTACCATTTGGACTTACTAGAAATGCGCTAGCTCTTGCCCTAGGGTTTTGCCATAAGAAACTAAAGCTAACTCAGATCTTGCACCATTCTTGATAAGCTCTGTCAGGCCTTGATTTGATGACAATATCAAAGCCATAATGAGCGGCGATATCGGCCGTATGCTCGATGTGTCTAAGCAGTTGAGCCCAGAGTAT
>NZ_JADEXP010000063.1 GCF_015207065.1 Leptolyngbya cf. ectocarpi LEGE 11479
CCCACTTTTCGTAGTAGACCCGGTATGATGCATGTCATGGCTATTCAGGTGGGTTTGTCTGTTAACAAAACCTTAGTGCCTGAATAGCTTTTCTGGCTATTTCTCTCGCTTTTCTGTCCGGACTATTGGAGTATTAGAAGAGTTGAAATATCAGATTCTTTCATTCCCTGTGAGATTCGTCGATATCCTTAGAACAGATTTTTGACTCTGCTTAGATGTGGGAAACCCAGGAGAAAATAATGATTCGTAAAATCGTAGTTGGTCTTGATAAATCTGATTTGAGTCTAAAAGCACTCCAAAAAGCAATCATGCTTGCTCAAGGCTATAGGGCTGAACTCAAGTTGGTTTTTGCTCTGTCTGGTCATGAATCAGATGCACCACCAGTTGGCTCCTATTTTAACGGCTATCCCTATCCAGGGATGAATACTACGATGCTGGAATCTTATCAAGCAGCTTGGAATAAATTTGTTGATAACTCTCAAGCTTGGCTAGAGCAGCAGGTGTCTGAGACGAAGGAGAAACCTGCTGCTGCCTCTGGAACTTTACTGCATGGTAATCCAGGAGGAAAGCTATGTGAGTTTGCTGTAACCTGGGATGCAGATTTAATTATTGTTGGAAGTCGGGGGCTTTCTGGGATAAGTGAACTGCTGATGGGAAGTGTCAGTAATCATGTGATGCACCATGCCCCTTGTTCTGTATTGATTGTTCATCCGGATGAACAATCTGAGATGTCTATTGAACCAAGTAGTTTAAGCGTTAAGACTCAGATGCCAGGAATACTGCAACGTATCTTGGTGCCTGTGGATAGGTCTGGTATGGCAGAACAGACGGTAACAGCTGCTCTTGATTTGGCACAGCTTCACAAGGCGGAAATTAGGCTGGTTCATGTGATTGATGGGGACGAGCATGATATGCCGCAAAAGCTCATCTTTAGCGATAGCCAATATATGCTTCAGTACAATGAGCGTTTATTGGAAGAGTATCGATATGACTGGAATAAGTTTATTGATGGCTGGTGGCGACGCCTGCAAATGCAGGTGCAAGAATTAGAGGACGAAGGAGTTGATGCAATCTGTGATGTGATGCAAGGGCGCACAGGTCCACGTCTTTGTGAGGTAGCCAAAGATTGGAAAGCCGATCTGATTGTGATGGGTTCTCGTGGATTATCAGGTTTGAAAGAGCTGTTAGTGGGTAGTGTGAGCTACTATGTCAGCCATCGAGCCCCCTGTTCTGTGCTGATTACACGACCAAAAAGTCCTATCCAAGAGACACCTGATGTTGTGCAAGAGTCTCAAGGAGTGACGCTGGTAAATTCTTAGAAGACTGCCAAAATTATTCCTCAGGGATTAGCAGCTAGGACATACGAGATTTAGATACAGGAGGTAACTTGGACAGCTGGAGCAAACTGAGTTGCGATCGCATGAATTTCCTCTTCCATATTGGTGGTCGTATCGAGGTAGGTTGCCAGGGAACTCTCCTCATTCGTTAGCGCTTCTGCTGTGGTCTGTTGTTTAATCAGTAACTCAGCAGTGGCATCGGCAATGTCACCCGTCCGTTCTTGCAGCCGCTGGCGGAGAACGGTGAGAGGGGCTTTGCACACCAGAATAGAAACTGGAATATTGTCAGCTTTTGCCTGATTCAAGACTACTTGTCGGGTGCCAATGCGGTCGTATTTTGCATCGAGAATGACGGTGTATCCCAGTTTCGCTAGTCGGATACCCAAATTGCTTAAGCGAGCATAGGTAATTTGGGTCATGGCTGGAGTGTAGAGGCTAGCGTCTCCTCGCTGTTGTAAAGGAATGCCGCCAAGATGCTTGCGAACGGCATCAGAGCGAATGTGAATTGCACTGATAAGACAGGCTAGTTTTTTCGCTACGGTGCTTTTACCTGAGCCTGACAGACCAGACATTAAAATTAATCGCCCTGTCTGTACCTTGGTATATCGCCACGCAAGGGTGTAGTAGGCTTGAGCCTGGGTCTGGATGTGCTGAATTCGATCAGGGGCAATAGTCGAGTCGTCTAGGAGAAACGAGGTAACCTTAGCTCTAACGTAGGCTTGACGGCTGAGGTATAGCGGTAAAACTTCTAAACCTTCCCAGTCTCCTGCAGCCTCTAAATAGGTATTGAGAAATGCGTTGCCTAAGTCACTACGTCCTCGTGCGTCGCAGTCCATCACTGTAAAGGCCACGTCGTACATGGTGTCTACATATCGAAATGCTTCGTTAAACTCGATGCAGTCAAATAGAAAGATACGGTTTTGCCATAGACAAATATTTCTCAGATGCAGATCGCCGTGGCATTCACGAATTTTATGGTGTCGGATGCGGTCTTGAAACCGATTTTGCCATTCCATAAAGGCACGGTCTGTGTAGGCTTGGGTCTCCTGTAGCTGCGGTTTAGTTTGTCCGCGACCGATGTAGGCAAGACTTTGGGCATAGTTTTCATCGAAGGCCAGGCGAATCTGTTCGACAGTACCAAAGGACTGAATGTGCTCATTGACCGCAGCTCGATTGTGAAATTCTGCTACTTGATGAGCCAGGGACCGCATGAGTTCCGAGGTCAGCTGTCCCTGGCTTAACAAGTCGGAAAATAGAGAACCCGCTGGAAACTGGTTCATTTTTACCGCATATTCGACCGCTTCCCCCTGGGCTAATAGGCTAAAAATGGCTCCTTCTTTGTAAATAGGAACGGCGTCTAAATAAATTTCTGGGGCAGTGCGTTGATTTAGACGCAGCTCTTCGTCTACATAGTGTTTGCGAGCTGTCAAGGTAGAATAGTCAAGAAACCCATAGTTAACTGGCTTTTTAACTTTATAGGCATAGTCGCCCGTTAGTAGGACGTAGGCAGTATGGGTTTGTACTAGTTCAATCGTGTTTTGGGTCCAGTGGGGATAAAAACTGGGCCGTAGCATTTGCTGAATTAGGGATGGGAGAGATTGAATAGCCATCGTATGCCAGCTTATTGATGACAGAGACTTAGCATGCTAACGACTCAATGTGAGTATTTGATGGGGATATATCAATACATCGGCGCGACCTGGCTTAAAATTGATGCGTCAGCCGGCTATGAATGGTATTGAGTTTGAGCTATGCGCTTATTGCTGATTGATGATGACGAGGTCTTGATGGAGATGTTAGCAGGGCGTCTGATCAAGCAGCGCTATGCCGTGGACATTGCTAGCAATGGTGAGATTGCTCAGGAGTTTCTAGATCTTTTTAACTATGATTTGATTGTTCTAGACATGTTATTGCCTGATATAGATGGGATCACCCTTTGTAAGACATGTCGGCAAAAAAATATCAGCTGCCCTATTTTGATGTTGACGGCTAAGGATGACAGCAAAGATAAGGTGAGGGCTTTAGATGCCGGGGCCGATGACTATGTTGTCAAACCGTTTGACTTTGAGGAACTATGCGCACGCATTCGGGCGCTGCTGCGGCGAGACGGCCAGGACGCGACGTCGACGCTCAAGTGGGGAGCGCTATCGATTGCACCAGAGACCTTTGAGGTGTTTTATGGTGACCATCAGCTGCATGTGACGCCCAAGGAATATGCGCTACTAGAGCTGTTTGTGCGTCATCCTAATCGAGTCTTTAGTTTGGATGCCATTATTGACAATCTGTGGGCGTTTGAAGACCCACCCAGTGGGGATGCCGTGAGGACCCACATTAAGGGAGTGCGGCAAAAACTAAAGGCCGGTGGAGCCCCTAAAAACTTTATTGAAACGGTGTATGGGTTGGGATATCGCTTAAAGGCATTGGAGTCTACGGTTCCGGCTGAGAAGAAGCCGGGGCCAGACTCTGAATTGCCTACCCAAGCCGATATGGAGGCTGCGATCGCAAAAGCTTGGGAAGTCCATCAAGACACGATGCAAGAACGTCTGACTGTATTGGCGGCGGCTGTGGCCGCGCTGGATGGCGGTCAGTTGAGCCCGGAGCTACAACATGCAGGACGCTCCCAAGCCCATAAACTAGCGGGTTCTTTAGGATGCTTTGGGTTTGCAGAAGGCTCGCGATTGGCCCGTGAGCTAGAGCAGCTGCTGCAGCTTGATGTCCCGCTCGATAACGAGCAGGTATTTCAGATGACCAGTTTGGTCGAAGGGCTGAAGCAGAACCTCGCAAAGGGTGGCAGTCAGCAGGCCGTTTCCACCGCCATGGCCAGTACACCTCAGATTCTGCTGCTTGGGGCGCGAGCAGAGTTTAGTCAGGCTTTAATGAGCGTCGGTACAGCATCTGGATTACGCATTGTGGCTGTTTCTGACCTGACCCAGGCGGAATCAAAAATTCAGGCAAACTCCTTAGATGGCATCGTAATCTGGCTACCAGAGAAAGGGGCGACGAGCGCCATGGACCTGTTGGAACGCTTCGGCAGACAGGTGGCAGAAAAGCCGCTGCTGGTGATTTCTGATGCAGTGGATTTTCGCCAGCGGCTGATCTGGGTACAGCAGGGAGCAGATCGGATTTTGCCTAGGTCTACATCGCCGCAACAAGTTATCCAAGATCTAAAACAGCTGCTGCAAGATGAGCCCACAGCGACCAAAGTGATGATTGTGGATGATGATATTCAGGTATTGGACTTTTTGAAAACAATTTTGTCGCCTTGGGGATTTCAGCTAACCACCCTCAGCGATCCAACCCAGCTACTCAAAACCCTAGAGACAGTACAGCCCCATTTGCTTGTTTTAGATGTGGAGATGCCAGAGGTAAATGGATTAGACCTGTGCCAGGTATTACGGGCAGACGATCGGTGGCAACAGCTGCCTATTTTATTTTTGACGGTGCATGAGGATATCCCCACTAAACAGGATGCCTTTAAGGTGGGAGCTGATGATTTTATTAGTAAATCAGTGATGGTGACCGATCTGCCAATGAAAATTAAAAGTCGCCTGCAGCATAGGCAGGCAAGAGAGTAATCTGACGATGCAGTGGGCTCAGGGGGGTGGGGTGGCTAATGATTAATCAGTATTTGAGTGCAAAACTTTAGAATGTCAGGTATTCAGCGTAGCTCTCTGCAAATTCTGAATCTTGATCAGGTTCTCAATACGTCGCCCTTGAAAGTGGCTGCTAATACCTCGGTGACATCGGTGGTAGAGCTGATGAGCCAATCGATTGGCCATCGGTGTTCTTTAGATAGCCTGGCTGAGTCGGCGGCCACGATGGTCTATGGGAACTATGTCCTGGTGATGTCTGACCAACAGCTCATAGGCATTTTTACCGAGCGTGATTTAGTCAGGCTAGTGGCAGAGGATATTGATCTCAGTCTGGTAAAAATTTCGGCGGTAATGACCCAGCCGGTCAAGACATTGGCTTACTCCGAGGCCAGCCGTATATTTGCCGTTTTGGCTGCGCTCAAACAGCATCGAATCCGTCAACTACCCATCGTCGACGAGGTGGGCAATTTATTAGGAGTCGTTAGCCAAACGTCTATTCGTCAAGCCTTAAAGCCGTTTAACTTACTCAAGCTCAGATATGTTGGCGATGTGATGTCTCGGTCGGTGATTACCGCTAGAGGCTATGAGCCATTATTTAGTTTAGTGCAGCGCATGGCTGAGCATCGGGTCAGCTGTATTGTGATTACTGAGCCAAATCAGCAAGATGCTCCACAAGAAATCCCTTTAGGCATTGTAACTGAGCGAGATATATTGCAATTTCGAGCTTTGGGACTGCCCTTACGCCAAACGATAGCCCAGGGAGTGATGAGTACTCCCTTATCTTTATCGAGAGAAAAAGATTCTCTTTGGATGGCGCATCAGCAGATGCAGCGGTATCATACCCATCGTCTAGTGGTGACCGATGCCAATGGAGATCTAGCAGGTATTGTCAGCCAAACTGATTTACTGCAGCCTCTAGACCCCATAGAGATGCTAGAGGAAATTGAGCAGATTCAACATGCAAATGATCAAAAAACAACCTTACTCAGTCAAACTAACCTGCAGCTGCAGACTGAAATTGAGCAGCGGCAGCGTCTAGAAATGGAGCTGAAGGTTGCTAACCGGCTATTGGAAGAATCGTTGGGTCGTCAGACCGCTCGCCTTGTACAAACTGACACTGTTCTTCAGCAAGAGATTCAAAATCGATATCAGCTTCAGGTTAGGCTCGGACGACTGTTTGAGCTGACACCGAATCTACTGTGTATTGCTGGGTTAGATGGTTACTTTCAGCAAATTAACCCTAGATTTTTTGAGTTATTGGGCTACGACGAGACAGAGCTGATATCAACGCCGTTTATAAACTTTGTACATCCAGATGATCGAGACGCTACTCAAGCCGAAGTTGAGCGGTTGGTGGCAGGCGAACGCTCTATTGCCTTTGAGAATCGCTACCGCTGCAAAGATGGTAACTATCGCTGGCTAGAGTGGAATGCCATAGTTGATGCTGAAACCCAGCTAATCTACGCAGCTGCTCGCGATGTCTCCGATCGTAAGCAGACGGTACAGGCGTTGAAACATGAACGCGATTTTACAGCAGCCGTTTTAAACACGGTTGGTGCCTTGATCATTGTGCTGGATAAAAGTGGAAAAATTGTTCGCTTTAATCGGTCTTGTGAACAGGTATCAGGGTATGACGCTAGTGAAGTCATTGGACAAGAAGTCTGGACTATTTTGACGACTCCTGAAGAACAAGATGAGATACGGAGTATTTTCCAGGATCTAAAGTTAGACTATGCGGCGAATCAGTATGAAAATGAATGGATTTGTAAGGATGGTAGTCGGCGACTGATTCGCTGGTCTAACACTGCTTTGAGCAATGCTGTCGGGGCTGTGGACTATCTGATTGGTACAGGTATCGATATTACGGAGCAGCGACGGACTGAAGAGGCGTTAGCCCGTCAATATCAGCAAAGACATCTTTTCGGAGAGATTACGCGCAAAATTCTTGCTTCGTTGGAAATCGATGAAATTTTGCGAACAGTGACTGCGGGTGCCCAGCAGCTCTTGAACTGCGATCGCGTTTTGATTGTCAAATGTGTCTCTCCAACGACGGGCATCGTCATCCAAGAATCTTCCCTACCCAATGCAACCTCCTTTCTAAATCAGGTAGTTCCCACTCTAAATTTGAATATAGATAGTCTGGATGATATAGACACAGCACAGCTATGCCATCCTCCTCCGTCTTCTTCTGACTGTTCTTGTCACCCTAGCCAGTTTCTAGGCCAGCTGTTTGGCACCCATGCTTCTATCGAATCGATCATCTATGTTGACAATAAGATTTGGGGCATTATTGCGGCTGTAGAAGCTGAGCAGTCTGCCTTAGAGAAACCCTTTGAAATCAATCTTATGCAACAGTTGGCTGAGCAGATGGGTGTGGCACTTTCCCAGGCACAGTTATTAGAAGAGTTAGAAATACGAGTTGAGCAACGGACTAATCAACTGGTGGTGGCAAACCAACATCTAGAAAGGGAAATCCAGGAACGTATTCATACAGAAACAGCATTAAGAGATAGTCAACAGCAGTTGGCAGGAATTCTAGATACGGCTGACGATGCGATTATCTCTATCGATAAACAGCAAAGGATTATTCTTTACAATCAGGGGGCGAGACAAATTTTTGGCTATACCCCTGACGAAGTGTTAGGGCAGCCTCTAGATATGCTGATGCCTGCTGCATTTCACCAAAGCCATCGGCGGTATGTAGATAATTTTGAGCATTCGTCGGATACATCTCGTCAGATGGCAGAGCGCAGCCGAGATGTGTCAGGGCAGCGTAAGACGGGGGAAATCTTTCCTGCCGAGGCATCTATTTCTCGACTGTCCACTGAAACAGAGACTATATTTACGGTAATCCTTAAGGATATTACTGAGCGTAGGCAGGCAGAGATGGCCCTAAGACGCAGTGAAGAGCAGCTGCGTTTAATTACCGACGCGCTGCCTGTATTAATTTGCTATGTGGATGGAGAACAGCGCTATCGCTTTACTAACCAAACCTATGAAGCCTGGTTTCAGTGTTCTGTTGAGCAATTGCTGGGACATCGGATACAAGATGTAACGGGAAAGGTGGACTATCAACAGATGCAACCCTATATTGAAGCAGCCCTAGAGGGAGAACGGGTGACATGCGAGGTGGTAATGACGCCCCCTGACGGTCGACAGCGGGATGTGGTGGTTACCTACATTCCTGACATAGGAGACGATCATACGATTAAAGGTGTGTTTGGTTTGATTAGTGATATTAGCGATCGCAAGTTAACAGAACGCCTTAAGGATGAGTTTGTATCAGTTGCTGGGCACGAATTACGTACACCGCTAACCTCCATCCATGGTTCGCTAAAACTCATATCCACCAGTAAGCTAGGACAGCTGAGTGCTAAAGGACAAGAGATTGTAGACATTGCTCTCAAAAATACGGAACGATTAACCCGTTTAATCAACGACGTATTAGACCTAGAACGAATTGAATCTGGGAGAATTTCCATGGATATGGAAAGCTGTAATTTGGCAGAGCTGGTGGAGCAAGCAACCCAAGCGATGCAGGCTATGGCAGATGAACAGGGGGTACAACTATTAACAGCTGTTCTAGATACCCCAATTTGGGCCGATGCCGATCACATTATTCAACTACTGACGAACCTCCTGAGTAATGCAATCAAGTTTTCTCCCGCAGGCTCTGCGGTACGACTGAGTATTGTCGATAGTGACATCCAGACGAAAATAGCAGTAAAAGATGAGGGACGTGGGATCCCATCTGATAAATTAGACATCATTTTCGAGCGATTTCAGCAAGTAGATGCCTCTGACTCACGTAGACGAGGGGGTACAGGTCTGGGGTTGACTATCTGTCAGAAAATTGTTCAACAGCATGGTGGTAAAATTTGGGCTGAAAGTGTATTTGGTAAAGGTAGTACCTTTTATGTGACGCTGCCTAAGAGAAATGAACTATACACCGCCATTGAGTCAATCTAGATATCAAATTTCATTTCGACTTGTCTGCCTCAGTCGTTAAGCTTACCTGAATAACGCAAATGGCGTATTTATGTACAGTTGCTTTAGGCTAGAATTCTGATTATTCATACCAAGAATGTTCCGTGGCTAATAAATGCATTCTCGTTATCGATGACGAAGTCGATATTCATACGGTCGCCCAAATAGGCCTGACATTAGAGACTGGTTGGAAAGTGTTAACGGCTTCATCAGGTGCTGAAGGGGTTGAGATTGCACTCAAGCAACAGCCGGATGCTATTTTGCTGGATGCCATGATGCCTCAACAGGGTGGGATAGAAACTCTAGAAATTTTACGTGCGTCTCCCAATACAAGAGATATTCCTGTGATTTTTTTTACAGCTAAAGTACAAGCAGCTCACCGCCGCGAATTTTATCGTTTGGGAGCCAAAGGGATAATTAGTAAACCATTTGATCCCACTACCTTAGCAAGTCAGATATCAGGGTTTTTAGGTTGGAAGGAATGATCCGGTTAGCTTTATTTATTCGCCTTCCTCACAAGTTCACCATAATTGCTTACTAAGCTGCAAGATAGCCTCATTGCTAGCGTGGTTATTTGGTTAGTGTGAGTTGTTATGTTCTATACAAATGTCTCATTTTCCTCATAGTATCCCCAAACTTTCTTCGTACATTAAAAGCGTTCGATACGGAGCAGCTAGGGAGGATTCAAATTTAGAACCATGGCAGTCTTTCATGGCGACAAGGTTGATTTTTTAGAAGATTGTTGGGAATTACAGTATTTCTCTAAAGAAAAGCAGAGCTAAATAAAGGAGCTTCACCATGAGTGCAGTACAAAGAAGACTTAATGCTATTGGTCAGTCCATCAAACAATCCACAGGTTGGGTGCTAGCTGCGGCTAAGCGAATCTTTTCTCCCAGTGATGATGACTATCCTAAGACAGGGGTACAACCCTTTGAAGGAGATATCCCGGATGCTAGTCAGCAATGAGTTCTAGAGTGTCCGAAGTTGGGTCGGGAAGAGTGATTGCTGTGCGAGGCAGTGTAGTCGATCTGTATTTCTCGGATGCTTTACCTGCCTTACATACTCAGGTGACTATCGGCGGGAGCAGCACTGTTGAAGTGGTTAACTATCTAGACGCCCACACTGTTCGAGGGATTGCTCTTGTCCCCACTGACGGAATTGCTCGGGGCATGCCCGTTGAAGAGACGTATTTGCCAATACAAGTCCCCGTTGGTGATAGCTTGTTGGGACGAGTTTTCAACGTATTCGGAGAGCCGATTGACGGCAAAGGAGAGGTATTGGGACCTCGTCGTTCTATTTATAAACAGCCACTGCCGTTAAATGATCGGATTACTCAGACCGAGATCCTGACCACGGGAATCAAAGCAATTGATGTACTAGCTCCGTTAGAACGCGGCGGTAAGGCAGGTCTGTTTGGTGGAGCTGGGGTGGGTAAAACGGTTTTGATTACCGAGTTAATTAATAATGTTGCCAAGCAATATCGGGGAGTAAGCATTTTTTGTGGTGTGGGCGAGCGCTCTCGTGAAGGGGAAGAGCTTTATCGCGAAATGAAGACAGCGGGAGTTTTGGATAAAACTGTCATGGTCTTTGGGCAAATGAATGAACCACCGGGGGCACGATTTCGAGTGGGACATACGGCGTTGACCATGGCTGAGTATTTTCGAGATGAGGCTCACCAGGATGTGTTGCTCTTGATCGATAATGTATTTCGATTTATTCAGGCGGGTTCCGAGGTATCGGGACTGATGGGGCAGCTGCCGTCACGGGTGGGTTATCAGCCGACGCTGGCAACGGAAGTCGCAGCGCTAGAGGAGCGGATCTGTAGTTCTGATACGGGGTCAATTACGTCGGTGCAGGCAGTGTATGTGCCAGCTGACGATCTCAGCGATCCTGCGGTTGTTCACATATTTTCCCATCTGTCAGCCTCGATTGTGTTGTCTCGTCGCCGGTCTAGCGAAGGGCTCTATCCAGCCATTGATCCATTGCAGTCTGGTTCAAAAATTTTGATGCCGTCCGTGGTGGGAAAACGTCACTATGAGATTGCTCAGGCGGTTCGTCAGACCTTGGCAAATTATGAAGGTTTAAAGGATATTATCGCGATGCTAGGCATCGAAGAACTGGCTCAGGCTGAGCGGCAAACGGTTTACCGAGCACGACGGCTGGAGCGATTTTTGACTCAGCCGTTTTTTACAACAGAGCAATTTACAGGCATTCAAGGGCAGCAGGTGTCCTTGGAAGATGCGTTGGATGGATGCGATCGCATCCTCAATGATCAATTTGCTGACATTCCTGAAAAAGACCTGTACATGATTGGCTGCGCTCCAAACATTTAGTAAGGTTCCTATGCATCTCAAAGTTCTTCTCCCCAACAAGGTTTTAATAGATCAATTTGTGACAAAAATTGTTGCTGAGGCTGTCAATGGAAATTTTTGTCTATTACCGCGTCATATTGATATGTTAACGGCCTTGGTGCCTGGGATTCTGACGTTTCAAGCGAATGGAGCTGAAACATTCTTAGCTGTTGAGGGTGGCATTTTAATCAAATGTGGACCAGAGGTACTCGTGTCTACCCGCAATGCGTTTTGTGGCGACAGTTTAGAGGTCTTGAAACAGGAGGTGGCGCAGCAGTTCTATACCATTGATGAGCAGGAGCGTCAGGCCCGTACAGCCATTGCTCGTATGGAAGCGAGTCTGGCCCGTCAGTTTACGGCGTTATCTGTGGAGTAGCAGGAAGGATCTTATGTCTCCGCCCCGTTCGCCCAAAAACCATCATTCTTTTCTAAAAGATATTGGCGAAAAAGCTCGTCGTAAGCTCAAGGCTCGTCGGAGTCGTAAGTCGGTATGGTTTGCGTTAGGAATGTTTGGCATGGTGGGGTGGGCCGTGACGTTGCCCACCCTCATGGGTCTGGCCCTGGGAATTTGGATCGACCGTCGTGACCCAGGACAGTATTCTTGGACCCTGATGCTGTTGGTCTTAGGGCTGGGACTGGGCTGTTGGAATGCCTGGTACTGGGTGACAAAGGAGAGTCACCATGACTGAGACAGGGCTATTAGCCCTGTTGGTGGGGCTTGTCGTTGCTCGCACGATCATGCCCCTGTGTTTGCGACCTTTGATTTCTCGTTGGAAAACGCGGAGAAAATTGCTGGTATGACTATTTCTCTAATTATGAAGGGGCTGGGTCTCTTATTGGCGGGACTCAGCTTAGGAATTATTTATTTTGGCGGCCTTTGGTTTACCCTGCGTCGCCTCCATTGCTGGCAAAAACCATACTTGTGGCTGGCGGTGAGCTGGTTTGGACGTTTAGCTGTCTTGTTGGGAGGTGGGGCTTGGTTACTCAACCAGGCGGTTGCTCCACCGTTACTGGTGATTTTGTTGGTGAGTATAGGCGTTTGGATGGGCCGCACATTGTTGATTGCTCGTTTGCTCAGCGTTGTAGAGCGCTCTGGGGCAGTTGCTCGCCCCGGCGTTGGCCTTAAGGAGCTGTCTCTATGAACCTGACTCCTGATCAAATCCCGATTCATTTTGGACCCGTTGTTCTAAATGCCACCTTGGTATTTACCTGGTTTGTTATGGGCCTGCTGGTTCTAGGATCTTGGTGGATTACTCGTAAACTGTCGGCGTCAACGCAGATTTCACCGGGTCAAAATCTGCTAGAGGTGCTAGTGCTCGGTTTAAATAATCAAATTCGTGATGTCAGCGACCAGCCGCCGCAGCCCTATTTGCCCTTTGTGGGCACGCTGTTTATATTTATTGCGACGTCCAATTTACTCAGCATTTTACCGGGATACCAGCCTCCGACCGGTTCGTTGTCAACAACAGCCGCGTTAGCGCTCTGTGTGTTTGTGGCCATACCACTGTTTGGGATTCGTCAGCGTGGCTGGCGTGCTTATCTCAAACAATATCTAGAACCCACGCCCATGATGTTGCCATTTAATCTGATTGGCGATGTCTCACGAATTATTTCATTAGCCGTACGGTTGTTTGGCAATGTGATGAGTGGCACCATGATCGTGGCTATTTTACTGTCCGTTGCCCCCCTGTTTTTTCCCGTGGTAATGCAGATGTTTGGCCTGCTGACGGGGCTGATTCAGGCCTATATTTTCGCAGTATTGGCTATGGTGTTTATTGCAGCTGCGACAGAAGTTCAGGCCCCTGACAATGAGACGATATCCCCAGATGCTGATTCTTTAGGAGAGATTTCTCATGGATAATATTGCCCTGATTGGTATGGCGTCTATTGTGATCGCTGGGCTCACCATTGCGATTGGGTCCATTGCCCCCGCCCTAGGAGAAGGCCGAGCCTTAGCCCAGGCTCTCAATGCCTTAGCCCAACAACCTGACGAAGCGAATACCATTACCCGTACCCTATTTGTGGGCATGGCTCTGGTAGAATCCACGGCGATTTATTGTTTTGTGATTACCCTGATCTTGATTTTTGCTAATCCGTTTTGGGTCTATGTGACAACTCAAGTGGGGGGCTAGGCTATGCTAATTGACAATTTCACGGTGCTGGCGCAAATCGTGAACTTTTTGATTTTAGTGGTGTTGCTAAAACGCTTTCTCTACGGGCCGATTACCCGTGCTATGGAGGCGCGTAAACAGACGATTGCGCATCAGCTGGAACAGGCCGAGCAGCGAGAAGCGATAGCCCAAGCAGAAGCCCAGCGGCTGCAGCAAATGCAGCAGGACTTTGCGGCCCACCGTGAGCAGCGCCTGGTAGAACTGCGATCGCAGCTAGAAGACGAACGCCTGACGCGACTAGAGCAGGCTAAAGATGAAGTAAACGCGGCCAGAGATCGCTGGTACCATGGCATCGCCCAAGAAAAAGCAGCGGTGTTACGCTCGTTTCAGCAGCAGGCCAACTACCAACTCACCCAAACCCTACGTCAGGTGTTAACGGAGCTGGCGGATGCGTCCTTAGAGCAACAAATCACCCATCAATTTCTCACCCGGTTGGCTCAGCTGCCAGAGCAGGAACGAACCCGTCTACAGAGCGCTTTGAACGATGGCACGCCAGTGCAGCTAAGCAGCAGTTTTCCCCTATCGGCAGCCACTCAACAAGAGATTACAGAAGCACTGCGAGGTATCGGGTCCTTCTCAAACTTCGATTATGAATTAAATCCTGTCCTGATCTGTGGCTTAGAACTAAATGTGCCGGGTTATTGTCTCGCCTGGAACCTGGCTAAGTATATAGAGACCCTAGAGCAAAATCTAGCTCACGTTTTAGACCAACACATTGAGCAGCAGGCAGGATAGAGCTATGGAAGAGTCGAGGACGTCAGCTCCATTAATGAATGTGTTTACGCTGGCATCCTTTGCCCAGGCCAGGGAACAGACTAGCCTAGAGCTGAGCTGTCAGGAAGTGGGCACGGTGACCTTTTTGGGAAACAGCATTGCTCGGGTGGCGGGGCTGCCGAATGTGCGATCGCAAGAACAAGTCAGATTTGCCGATGGCTCCATGGGTCTGGCCTTTAACCTCGATGCCGATGAAGTGGGTGTAGTACTACTGAATAACTACACCACCATCAAGGCGGGCAGTCAGGTACAGCGAACTGGGCGAGTGCTGGATACGCCTGTCGGAGAAGGTTTGCTCGGCAGAGTCGTAACTGCCCTAGGCAAACCCTTGGATCAAGGGGGGCCGCTACCCGTGCTAGAGCGTCGACCGATTGAACGACCCGCTCCCACTATTATGGAGCGTTCTCCGGTGAGCGTGCCTCTACAGACAGGCATCAAAGTGGTGGATGCGCTGGTGCCCATTGGGCGTGGACAGCGACAGCTAATTTTAGGCGATCGCCAAACGGGCAAAACGTCTATTGCCTTGGACACGATGCTCAACCAAAAACATCAGGACGTGATCTGCATTTACTGCGCCATTGGCCAGCGCAGTGATGCCGTTGCCCAGTTAATTGCCACCCTGCATCATCAAGGGGCCATGGGCTATTGCCTTGTTGTGGTCGCCAGTGGTGAAGACACCCCTGCTCTGCAATACATTACCCCCTACGCCGCCACCGCCATGGCGGAATACTTTATGGAACAGGGGCGTGATGTGCTGATTGTGTATGACGATCTGATCCACCATGCGCGAGCGTATCGGGAGCTATCTCTGTTGCTGCGTCGCCCGCCGGGACGAGAAGCATTTCCCGGCGATATTTTTTATCTCCACTCTCGCTTACTGGAGCGGGCCACCTGTCTACGGCCAGATCTGGGGGGAGGCTCTCTAACGGCTTTACCCATTGTAGAAACCGAGGCCGGTAATCTGTCGGCCTATATTCCGACAAATCTGGTGTCGATTACGGACGGGCAAATTTACCTCACCCCCACGCTGTTTCAACAAGGTTTGCTGCCCGCTGTCGATGTGGGACGCTCGGTTTCTCGCGTGGGGGGTAAGGCTCAGCTCTCTGCCTATCGATCTGTGGCCGGAGATTTGCGCCTTATGTACTCCCAGTTCCAAGAGCTGGAATCCTTTGCCCGGTTTGGTACCCGCTTAGATGAATCGACACAGCAAACCCTCGCTCGCGGTCGTCGCATTAGGGCCGTTCTTCAACAAGATCAGTATCATCCACTAACGGTCAGTCAGCAGATCATCCTGCTGCTAACGGCGAATGCAGGACTATTAGATCATGTGTCGATTGCGGATATTCCCCAGGCCGAGGCGCTACTTTGTGGTGCGGTAGAACCACAGCTACCCGATGTGTGTCAGCGGATTTTGCTGGGCAAAAAGCTGACAGATGATGACTGTGAGCTGCTATTACAGATAGCCACACAGCTTTTGGGTCCAATGGAAGAAAAATAATGACAACGCTAGAATCTCTCCAGCGAAAAATTAAAACGGCAGATGATTTGCAATCTGTTGTCAAAACGATGAAATCTTTAGCAGCCGTCAGTATTCATCAGTATGAGAATGCTGTAGTTTCTTTGGCCGACCATAGCCAGGTTCTAGCCATGGCACTGCAGGTGTTAATGATCAACCTCCCAGAGGCATTGAGTACTCAAAAACCAACCGCACCGAAACGTTTAGGTATTGTAATTTTTGGCAGTGACCAGGGTATGTGTGGGTGCTTTAATTCGCAGCTGGTTGAGTTTGTTGACCGTCGTCTAGAGCGGCTGCATCGATTTCGGACTGAGAATAAGGTGTCTGCTCCCACAGTCTTAGCCGTTGGTTCCCGTGTTGTCGATAGTCTAATAACCGCTGGGTATCCGGTAGACCAGTGTCTGTCTGTATCCTCCTCCCTTGGAGGAATTACCCCCTTGGTGCAGCAGATTGTACTGCAGCTAGAGAGCTGGCGACAAAACTCTCAGGTAGACCATATTTGGGTATTCCATAATCGACCTACCGGGGGCACGACATCGTCCCCGACGTTGTTACAATTGTTTCCCATAAGCTATCTCTACTTGAAGCAGTTAGAGCAGCAGCCTTGGCCTTCCCGTTGTCGGCCACAGGTGAAGATGGACTATGAGCGTCTATTCTCAGCTATTTTTCAGCAGCACTTTTTTATTGGTCTATATCGGGCCTGTGCTGAATCGTTGGCCAGTGAAAACGCTAGTCGTCTAGCAGCCATGCAAGTGGCTGAAAAGAATATAGATGAGCGTTTGCAAGCCCTTAAGGTAACCTATCAGCAACAGCGACAAGATGCCATCACAGAAGAGATATTAGATATTGTCGCCGGGTTTGAGGCTATTGATTTCTAGCACCCTAACCAAGGCATTACCTGGGGCGGAACATCTAGAGTTTTTGCAAGACTCTGCGGCTATTTACTATGAGCGCGAGGGACATCAGGGGCAGTGTATGGCGATGATAAAACCCGTGGAAAACAAAAAGAAAAAGAGAAGTTATGGCATTAAATCTATGACAATTTAGATGTCAATGGCCGGTAAACATAGCGGTCTTCGCTTGTTTTAGTCTCTCTTTTAGGAATAGCCTTCTGAATGTCTGTCTGGATAGTGGCGATATCGAGATAGGTGTCAGCGACATTGATGAGATTATCGCTGGTCATAGTTCTCAGCCCAACTATTTCAACTCGTACACCCTGTTTGCTCACGGCATCAACCGCGTAGGCCAAATTACCATTACCGCTAACCAAAACAGCTGTATCGTAATGGGGGGCAAGGGTTAGCATATCCACAGCCATTTCCACGTCCAGGTTGATTTTCTTAGACCCGTCGGGCATAGGAACTAATTCTTTGGCGACGACTCGATAGCCATTGCGCCGCATCCATAACAGAAACCCCTGCTGTTTTTCGTTGCCGCTGTCTGCGCCTGTGTAGAAAAATGCTCTCAAGAGCGGTGAATCCATGGTTAGTGTGGACAACAATTGGGTGTAGTCCAGCTCAATATCGAGCTGTAAAGCGGCATAGAATAGATGGGAGCCATCGATAAAGATGGCGGTGCGACCACGAGCACTTTGGGGTAGCAGTCTGGATAAATTTTTATGAGGGATCGACATGGTTAGGTTCTAACAAATTTAGTACACCAGGAAAATAAGTGGGTGAGCCTAATCGTTTATAGGATAGAAGATCAGGTGTTTGGCTTCGTCGGATAGGCCCCCAAACCCCCAATACTGGGGGCTTAGATCAAAGCTTTATGGTTTGAGGGTTTGATCTGTGTAGAGCTCAACTGCTTTAAGTTCGGTTTTACCGTTACATTCAATTTTGATGTAGACGATTTTTTGTAACGGGCTACCACTTTCGTTGTACTTCATGGGTTGCTTCCTGGGGGTGGGAACATCAGCCATCTGTAAGCAGTGGTGTGGACAGTTGGCTATACCTTAAAGACTAAAAGCTAAAAATGAAAAAGTTCTGAAATCATCTAAGACCAGCGAAGGGCATCGATGCAAAACCCTACGGTTTTGAATTCTGCGAATGGTTTGGCCTATATCGCTTGCTATTTATATTCTGAAACTCTTGATTCCCAGAGGAATAGTTGCATCGCTGGACAACTATTCAACTTTAAATTAACGTTTGAGTTCAGCGGTGACCAGAGTCTTAGCCATACTACATAAGCCTAAAAATTCGCCGCTACAACGCTTTATTAGCTGTTAGATTAGAATTCAAAGAAATGAAGTTGTAGCTTTTTATACCAGCCCTTTCAAGGTGATTTTTTAGGCTCTCTATTTTGAGCAAGTAAACGAGCTGTAGAGACATGCGGCTTATTTTTGGGAGGTTTTGGTTTGGAGACTTTTTTCTTTTTACCCCTAGGATGTGAGCGAAATTTAGAGAGGTCCATGTGCTCGGCTAATTGCTGAAGCAGCTCTACGGTCTGAGCCTCATCAAGGTAAGCCAGCGGTTGCCACTGAGCCGGGGGAATGGCAATCATCATGCCATCGTAGACGCGTCTGATTTCATCGGCTAGATAATAGTTAGAAATCCCGGCTTCAATTTTGCCAGTCCCATGAACGCTTCTCATGGCGGCCTTGATCACCGCGAGTACGTTGTAGCAAATGAGGGCCATACAGAAGCCAAATAAGGCGGCTCTCGGATAGGCCAAGGTATCAATTTCGCCTCGGAAACATTGGTCAAGAATTTGAAAGAGTCGCTCAATCCGCCAGCGCCGTTGATAGAGTCCAGCAATCTGGATAGCGGATGCATCCGTCTGAGGCAGGTTGGAGAGAATGGCCAGTTCAGTCTCCCCAGCTCGGATTGGCTGGGTTAAGCGAACCACAATGCGACGTAGGCTTAGCTGGATCGTCTCGTTGATGACCACCTGGACTGTCTGTTCGAAAACGCTGCCCGTGTCACTGTCGCCTTGGGCCTCCAGCTCACTCAAAGGGCTCCAAGGTAAATTGCCATGCTGCCGAATAACAAAGCAGGCGGCACGACTGTGGAGGCCTCCGAGAAACCCTAAGGTACAAAAATTGCGGTCGGCAATCCACAAATCACCCCGGACCACCGTGGCTAATACCCGTCCTAACAGGGCACGTTCTTGAGCGTGGCCATCTTCACAGGCAAATACCTCAATCGCCAACTGCAACCTCGGGTCCAAAATCACCAACGCATGTCCCGGTAATGGGGCACTTCCTTGAGAGCGCAGGACGTCTAAGCGCCGGTCTGTCGATGCCAAATGATTGCCATCGATAATTTTGATGCGATACCCAGGCACCAGAGGGTCTAAAGCTCCTCCTAGCCGCTCAATCAGGGCTTGGGCCTTCCGCACACCATGACGGACAAGGGCCTCAATGATCTGAGGTTCAAGCCCATTGAGTTTGTTATACACCGATTGAACGGAAACACCAATCCCTTTGGCGTTGGCTTGATACGCCGCATTGATCGACGGGGAAATCCCGCACACTACCAAGCTCATTAGCGTGACCACGGTGGAAAATAGTAATGTCCGTTCATACTGGTCTTGAGCTTCTTGCGCAAAGAGCTCATCGATCTCTTCTGATGGTAAACTCTGCTCCAAAATCACTCTGAGCATCACACTCAGGGGACTCTCGGCAATGAAACGCTCAAAAACTTCGCCCAAAATCATCGCTACAACGACTCTAGTTACTATCAACCATCTGAGGAATCATTGAACGCCAAAATGGCATTTAGCGCCTCTTTTTTAAGGCTTTTATTAGCTGCTTTCGGGAATGTAGCGTCCAGTTTTAGAGCGCTAGCCAGCTTAAAGGATTATAAATAAAGGGATATCGCAAATATTAAACACAGTTAAAATGACCTTTAGAGGGCTGGTATTTAGTCGTGATGTAACTTGGCTATAGATTAGGATTAGGCATTGAAAAATAAGGCTTACAGCCTAATGACTATTGCTTAAAAACTGGGTTTTACAAAGCGATGAAGTCTTGGTAAAGCAAATAGACCCAAAGGCTATTTCTAAATCCAGCTAATATCCACTGTTACCCCAGCGTGTTACAAATATTAAACAATAGGTGTTTTTGCCTTTTTTATAGGTGTTTAACCTGCTGGGGAAGCGAATAATAAGAAAGTGATGACTCTCTCCTAGTGTTTCTCTTTCCTAGTTTCTTGATGGGTTAATCTACTTTCTGCAAGGATCAAAACTTAGCGGGTTGAGCGTCATCAGCGACACTGGGATAGGCGGATACCATGCCTCGCGACGTCAGGTACGTTTGGCTTTCTTGGGTCAGTAACAACTCGGCCAGCTTTTTACCAACGGGAGAACGGCTGTTGTCAAAGGGATAAATGACTGCCAGCGGATAAGCTAGGGCGTAGGAGCCGCTGCGTAGAGCCTGGGCATTGGGCTGATAGCTGCCTTTGCGATCGCACAAATCCTCCTCCACACCGACTGCTTTGCCATGACTCAATACCAGTGGTGCAATGGCCTGCCGTTTTTCTGTTAGCGCCAGCGGGTACACAGAACACTGACCAAATACCTGACTCAGGGGAGCAATACCAATACTGCCAACGGTTGTATTTTCAAAATCTCGCAAAATCTGGCGTAGCATCGTCAGGATTGTCAGGGCCTCTGGTTCTTCTATGTTAATCTCTGGATTAATCGGAGAGTTCACAAATGATGGCTGATCGGATATTTCAGACCCGTTTGTTGAGTTAAGCACCCGTTGAGCAACTATAGTTTGCACAGTCGGATCATTTACCCAGTAGCGCTGAACCGTTAAATCAGAGGAACTGATCTGCTGCCAGTTGTCGATCTCACCAGTATACAGCTGTGCTAAATCTGCCAGGGTGATTTCGCCATCTAACGCATCGGGCAATCCCTTGGCCCGGTCTGGATAGTTAAAGGCGACCACGGGCACCAGGCTGTCGTAGGCAATGACGGTACCGGTAATGTCGGCGGGCAGGGGCGTGGTTAAAGGAATAATAGCGAAGTCGGTTTGGCCGGCTTGGATAGATGCGATCGCAGACTCCACCGAACTAGTGACATGGGGCACCAAAGCCAGGTCTGAATGGAGGCTTTGTAGCTGATCAAATACTGTGGGCAACGTCCCAGGGGGGGCCGCCCTAAACAACGGATACCAATAGGCTGATGTCGGTACAGCATAGCTGTAGCTACCCATGGGAACAGCATCGATCTCCTCAAGACAGCAAACAGGGTGGAGAGAGGTTGCATAGCTTGGCCTCAGGGACCTGAGCAGTAGCCAGCCCATACCCCCCAGCGCTGCCAGAACAGCAGGCGCTATCAGTATGGGAAGCAACCGTTGGCACCAGGTTTGTTTAACGGGTAAATGGTCTGCCTGGCGGTGTTCCCACTGGCTCAATGCTTTCTCTGGAGGCATCGCCAACAACTCTGTTCGGGCCGCCTCTGCACTGGCAAACGGTGGGTCAATTCCAAGTAACTGCAGGATAAACAGTTTGAGGGGAATATAGGTATCGGGCCAGTCACTATTGAGGTGGGGCTTTAAGGATTGTCCCTGATCGTTGAGGGTGGCTCCATTGAGCAGAAAAAAGGCCACCTGACCCAGAGCGGCTAAATCGTCTTGATAGTTGGGCTGGCCTCTGTTCGCCAGGGCTGGGTTAAACAGTCTCTCCCACAGGTCAAAATCGGTAAGATAGACAAATCCCTCTAAAGTTTTTTTCGAGGTTTTTTCTGAGGAACCAGCGACCCACAGCAGACTGTCTAAACTGAGATTACCGTGAATAATGCCCTCCTGTATCTGTCCTGCTGGCAAAGAGAACTTTTGCTGGTGTAAGCAGATCAGAGTTTGCAATACCTGATTGAGAATCGACAGCACTGCATTACTATCAAAGGGGCCGTGTCTGGCACAGTAGTGATTTAGCGTCGGGTTGCTGTCCACGGCTGATGTGACTAGATAGCAGCGCTCACCCGATGAATCAGCAATCGCCTCTAATGGCAGAACAATTCTGGCATCCTGTACGCGCCCATCGGCTAAGGTCAGCCCTGCAAGATTAGCAAATGATTCCTGGTATTGTCGTTGCTCCTCTGGGCTAAAGTATTTTTCAGGCAGTAAGTACTCTTGAATAACAACAGATTCTTCAGAGCTGAGGCGAACTCCTTCATATAGCCTGCCAATGCCACGTCGTCCCAGGCTACGGCCAATTTGATATTTTCCCTGTTTACCAAGAAGCAGTCCTCCTGCCGGTAAGATAGCGGGAAAATAACATTGTTTACAGCTCGTCTGTTCCTCTGCAGCAGGTTCCTGACAGCTGAGTGGATTGCCCTGCAAGCAACGATATTGATGATAGTGAGGAATCGGTGATTGGATAAGATCTGGAACTATCTCTGGTTCAGTTATGGTCTCTAATTCTGGTAAAACCTTTGGCTTAATTTCCTTTAGGGTCGATGTTAACCAGCTCACATTTACCAGAGACTGGTACCGCATCAACCGAGTTGAATACGGCAGCCTTAATAGGTAATACTGGAGAAGTCTCTTTGATATCCATTCTGTAATCACAGCTATCCTCAGCAAACCAACCAAGTTTATTTGTTTATTAGCGTACCCAATTAGGATGGTGAGATCTCGGCTTGAAACAGAGGGGGTAAAGTACATTCTAGAGCCGCTAAAACCGAAACATAGAAACCTCTAAATTCAACAGGACTTGTTGGGCACTATAAGTGCAATTGATAAAGAGCTATGTTAGGAGGCTACGATGGGCGATCGCGATCGCATTAACAAAAAAACTGCTCAGACGGCCAAAACAAAAAGTACTTACAGCCAGATTCAGGCCTCCTCACGAGTCAAAAATGTTAACAATAGTACCGATCACTCAACAATTGGTACATCAACCAATTTCCATTTTGGCGACATAAGCGTAATCCAACCCAAGCGGAGCGTTAAACAAGCTTACAAGAAGCACGGACAAGAAACTGTTCGTCCAGTCACTAGCACGACACAAATATTGCATACTGATGCGAGTAAGGTAGAAAATCCGCTCAATGCTCAACTAGCTCAGCTCAACCATCCAATTCAAACAAAAGCATTATCAGCAAAGAATGATGCGTTTCTTAAGCAGGGGGTATATAGCGTAGGCTCCAATAGAGAACAGAGAGCGAATGCATCAACCTATGGAGTGCAGAAA
>NZ_JADEXP010000064.1 GCF_015207065.1 Leptolyngbya cf. ectocarpi LEGE 11479
ACCCCAGCCGGTTTCAGGTGTAACGGCCTCTGATCCCATCGAAGAAGCTCGTGCCCCCCGTCGCCGTGTTCGTGACCGCGTAATGTCCGCCGATTCTGGTATGGTTTCCATGAATAATTCAATGAGTCCTGTGAGTAATGTGATTGGTATGCCTGGTGCAATTAACGGAGTATCTGAAGTTATCGTTATGGAGCCCCGCTCCTTTGAAGAGATGCCCCAGGCTATCCAAGCACTGCGTGAGCGTAAGTCCGTAGTGTTGAACTTAACTATCATGGATCCCGACCAGGCTCAGCGCGCTGTGGACTTCGTTGCAGGCGGCACCTACGCCATGGACGGCCACCAAGAGCGAATTGGTGAGAGTATCTTCCTGTTTACCCCCAACTGTGTTCAGGTCAGCATGCCTGTTGATGAAGAAGATAATCTTCCCATGGAAGAGCCTGCCATGCCTTCTGCTGCGCCCACCCCAGCTTGGGCGACCGAGCAAGTGGCCCGTATGGCCTAATCAGCGGTGAATTGCTCAGGACGATTACAGCATCCCTTCACAATAGCGATTGTCGTTCTGAGCATGCTGCGGGCCGGGCAAGTCGAGGGTAATGCGCCATTTCACGGTATTCTTAGGGGGCTATAAGCTCATTGGGAGGCCTTGGATCTTTGCCTGCAAAACTTGGCATCATTGGTGGCGGCGTCATGGGGGAAGCCCTGTTGTCCTGCCTGGTTTCTAAGGGAATGTATGCGCCAGATTCTATTTTGGTGTCCGATCTATCCCATGAGCGCAGACAGCTGCTCATAGAGCAATACGGCATTCAAACCACCCACAGTAACCGCGAGGTAATAGACTATGGTGACACCATTGTTTTAGCCGTTAAGCCACAAGTTTTTGATAGTGTTGCCAGAGACTTTATGGGCGTGAGCGTGAGCGATCCTCCCCTGGTAATTTCTATTTTGGCAGGTGTTGCCATTGAGCGTTTAGAAAAAGCTTTTCCTGGCTGGCCGGTGATTCGGGCAATGCCCAACACCCCGGCAACCGTAGGCTGTGGCATGACCGCTATCGCTGTCGGTAACCGAGCCATGTCAGAACATACGGAGCTTGCCAGCCAGCTCTTTAGTGCGGTTGGCGATGTTGTGCAAGTTGCCGAACCCCTACTGGACGGTGTGACCGGCTTATCGGGATCAGGACCGGCCTATGTGGCGATTGTTATCGAATCCTTAGCTGATGGTGGCGTGGCGTCCGGTCTATCGCGGGCAACAGCCAATAAGCTTGCCCTGCAGACGGTTCTCGGTACCGCCCAGCTTCTACAGACCACAGGCATGCATCCTGCTGTGCTCAAGGACCGGGTGACTAGTCCCGGTGGTACCACCATTTCTGGTATTGCTTGCTTAGAAGAATTGGGCCTACGCTCAGCCCTGATTGAAGCCGTCAGAACCGCCAGTAGTCGCTCACGGGAACTGGGTGGTAAATAAAATAAATAAATGCAAAAAAATCAAATTCCAGAAATGCCAGGGTATCAAACTAACTATTGTCTAGCTTGGGTTCTGTCCCGGCTAGCAATCTAGAGATGTTGCTGCGATGACGAATAATCACATACACCCCACCCAGGGCTGCCAATAGGACAAACGGTAGGGGTTGACCTGTAAAAAACATCAGCAATGGCGCAGCAGTAGCCGCCGCAATCGATCCCAGGGACACCGTCCGTGATAGTCCAAAGACTAAGCCAAAGATAGCAGCGGTCCCCAGCCCCACGGGCCAAGCCAAGGCTAGCAGCACTCCCAGACCCGTCGCTGCGGACTTGCCGCCGGTAAAGTTTAACCAGACTGAGCGACTGTGGCCGACAATCGCCAATAGGGCCGCCAGCATTTGTACCCAAATCGATAGGTCACTCACCCCGTCAGCATGGGTCATGACCAACCGTGCTACTAGAACGGCTGTTAATCCTTTGAGCAGGTCAATCACAAGCACCGTAATGCCAGCTTGTTTACCTACCACACGAAAAACATTCGTGGCTCCTGTATTGCCTGAGCCATGTTCGCGAATGTCAATCCCTTGGACCAGCTTTGCGATCGCAAACCCCGTCGGCAACGATCCCAGCAAATAGGCCAGCACTAGCAAACCGCCCGTAATCCACCAAACCATAGGGTAACCAAGTCCCGACATATACAGCCGATTTTAGTTTATGGGTATACGCGTCCCTTTGGAACTGTCTGTATTAATAGCCGCCCTAATAGTAATAATCGTCCTGGGCCGGATTCGCCGGATCGGGGGCAAACACTAGCCATAGCGGAAACCGCAGGGCGGCCAACGGCAGCTGATCCTCCGATTCATCGATGATCAGCATCGGCAGGTAGCCATTGTCGATCAGGCGCTCAGCCCGCTGCACCATAGACTCGGGGGACTCAAACAGCATAATGCCCCGATTGGTGCCAAAATCTGCCCGTGACACCCCCAGGCAATCCTGGAGCCATCGCCGCCATTCCCCCAGACGTTCGGGGGTGTTGGCCAGTACCATATTGCAGAGACGGTCGCCATAGATGGCATAGAGAGCCGATATGGCCGCCGAGGCTACCAACACATTTTGTAAACGGCTACCTAGACTTTTGACCGCCCCGCGTCCTCCCTGGGTAAAAAACCAGTTGGACACTCGGTCCGCGTGGATCGTCTCAAACGTACGTCGCAGCTGCCACGGGGGACCGTAATAGTCGGGGCGGGTACGATACTGATCAATCAGGCTGCGCACCCGTTCTCGCTGTTCTTCAAACCGTTGCAGCGAAAAGGCCGTCGTGGCCATATCTGCCACCGCAGGCTCAGGGTTCGAGGCGGGCGCAGGCTGAGACTCCACTGGACGAGCCGGGGGAGCTAAATCGAGCTGCTCTGCGGATGTGGCCAAGTCCTGCAGACTACCCACCAGATACTCTTTAAAGCCCTGCAGCCGCACAGCCAAATCCTGGGACGCCCCAGCAAATGTGGTACGCATTTCGGCTTTGATGCGATCGCGACGCCGTTCTAGCTGTTCAATTTCTTGCTGTAATGTTTGACGACGGGCTTCTAGATCCTGCAATCCCGCCTGCACTAATCGCGCTACATCAGGGTCTACTCGGCCTGACGATGATTTTAATGGCGGCAAAGGACTGTCAGGCTTAGCAGATGACTCGGAAAACTCTTCAGGCAACATAGGGTGTGGTGGTGCGCTTTTTTATTAGGTCTCAGCTTTATGGGTTTAAAACAGGCATGGTTGCACTGTGCACTCGTGTACTGGGCTCTTGTGCGCTTGCTGCACATATCGCTAATGCACCGCCGCCCCATCTCCACAATACCGATTGAGCTGGTTGCGCAGTTCCGCTGGACTAAATAGCATCGGCAAAAAGTGAATACTCTTAACCTCGCGAAAGTAGAACAAAATCGGTATCGGCAACCAAAAGACTGTCCACGTTTTCCATTCAGCATAGGGAAACTGCCGCAAAATCGTCGCTCCCCGGCACACCTGCAGTTCTGTTGCCGTAAATGTGAGTCGGATAACGGTGGTTTGCACCACTAAAAATAGACCCAATAGGGCAATCACCAGCCCCACCCAAGCCTGGAACAAAGCTACACAAAGACCGATCAGCAAGACTGACAGTGACAACCGATAGTCCGGGCGGAGTGTCGTTGTCGTCAATGGGGAGGAAGATAGCGTTGCCATGATAGAGCAATAGTTAACGGCGTCAGGCACCGTTGTGGGGGCCTTAGACTACTTTACCGACAAGTGTTCTAGCAGCACTATTTTTCAGGCTCAGCATTGAGTAATAATTTCTAGATCATGGACGGTGAGGTCCAGCCTACAGCTCAGCTCGAATCTTAAATGAATAATCTCCACCCGGTTCCAGCTGGTAGTCAAACCGCTCTAGAAAGCGACCCAGCGGCTCTTGAATCAACGCCCGCCCTAGAGAAGGCTCCACCGTCAGATGCCCACCTCGAAATTTCCATTGAAACTGCCAGGCAAACTCATTGGCACTGACTTCACCTTCTAGTTTGCCATGGTGCCAGGATTGATAGGTAATGCGTACGTGGGCAGTGGTTTCGGGTAAACGTTGGGCAGTCACAAGCAAAATAAAGCAGAAGAATCCTTTAGAGTTTAAGATAGCCAGCTCTTGACCATAGAGCTACCCTTCCAGGTAGAAAAATTAGGCCATAGGCAGCCAGCAGACTGTTCAAGAAAGAGCTAAAGACGGTAGCCTAAAGGATATCCATTAGCTCGGATGCTGAACGTGCCCCCGGTTTCTAAGAACGTTCCCCCACAACAGAGCCCATCGATTGGCAAAAAGGTTGGCATCATATACAACGATGTCAAGCCCGTTGCTTGTCAGGTCACCCAGGAGTTAACGGTCAAGCTTGAGTCCTATGGTTATCAAGTCGCCAAGGCAACGGGTTTAGGCGGATTGCTCGGCTATGCCAATCCTAAGGAGCCAGCCACCTTAGTGCCCATTGACTCACTGGTGCCTAAGGAATTTGACGACTCCATGGAGTTTGCCATCGTGCTCGGTGGCGATGGCACTGTCCTCTCAGCCTTTCGTCAGGTGTCCCCAGCGGGGATTCCCTTGCTGGCTGTCAATACGGGCCACATGGGCTTTTTGACTGAGACTTACCTCAACCAGCTGCCCCCTGTGCTAGAGCAGGTGCTGGCCGGTAACTATCAAATTGAAGAGCGCAACATGGTGGCGGTGCAGCTGGTGCGCGACAACAAACTCATTTGGGAAGCCCTATGTCTGAATGAGGTGGTCCTCAACCGGGAGCCCCTCACCAGCATGTGCCACTTTGAGGTCTCTATTGGTCGCCATGCACCTGTGGATATTGCGGCTGACGGCATCATCATTTCTACCCCCACGGGGTCTACGGCCTACTCCCTTTCTGCTGGTGGTCCGGTGATTACGCCAGGAGTGTCTGTCTTACAGCTCATTCCCATTTGCCCCCATTCATTGGCTGCCAGGGGATTGGTGTTTCCGAGTGCTGAAAGGGTCATGGTCTCCTCAGCCAATCCCGATCCGCTGGTCATGGTGGTGGATGGCAATGCAGGCTGCTATGTGGCTCCAGGCGATCGGGTGTACCTGCGGGAGGCAAAATCGCCTGCCAAGTTTATTCGTTTAAAGGATCCAGAATTTTTTAGGGTATTGCGGGAAAAGTTAGGTTGGGGGCTGCCCCACATTGCCAAACCTACGTCGGTAGAGTTGCCATAGCGGTGAGGTAGATTAATCAGCCCGCTGCAAACTTGCCTACTAAGCATGACTGACATCCATAATCGACCCATAACTGACACGTATGACTAAGACGTTAGTAGACTGTCTGGGGTCCACCTTTATCCTGGCCTATCAAGAGCAGACTCAGACGCTGTCGTCGTTTCTGCGCCAGGCGGGCTGCCAGGTTGAAGTCCTACGTCAGGTGCATCGTCCAGACTATAAAACCTATTCCCGCAGCTATCTATGTTTGCTAAATCATCGCCAGGCTTGGGAGCGGGCGATGCGATCGCACCAGCCAACGCTGATTGTGGAAGCAGACTTTGTCCCTGTGGCCAACTTTGACCAGCTGCCGCCACCGTATGATCCGAGCGATGCACACCTGGGTATTGCTTGGTTGTACACCTGCGCATCGCAGATTTATCACATTACAGACAGTGGCTATGCCGAGGGCTACTCGACGGCCATGGTGGCCTATGTTGTCACCCAGGCCAGTGCGGCGCAACTGATCGCACTGGCTGACAGTATTGAGGCCGAGCCCGGACCCGAAACCTATACGCCATGGGATTCGGGCATTGAATATTACTTACGCGATCGCAACTTTCACAACTATGTCCCCTGGCGCAACTACGGCGAACACGGCGGCATTCCCAACCCTGAACATCGTCAAAATAACCTCAGCACCACCCACCGCGCCGATGTCCTCTATGGTCCGTTAGCTTTCACCCCACCCTATGGCGACGAGCTCAAACAACGAATCTATGGCCGCATCAAAGGTCTTGGGCGTTTGCTCCTCAACAAATACCTGCGCGGTCCCGTACTCCGGGACGCATCTCATCCAGGCAGATTGCTGAAATTTGCCATTGGGCGGCAATTGACATTGAGGCTATAAATCTAGGCTATGAACCGCCCCTAAGGGGTTTCCACGGTCTGATTCGTAAACTTTTTAATCAGGGTTTGAATCCCCAGCAAAAACAGCCCCACCGCCGTAATCCCAAAAACACCGGCACCCAACGCTACAATGCCGACTACGAGGGTGCGCACCGCCACTGAAATATTTAGCACGACAGTATTATCAGACACCACTGGCTTCGCTGCGAATGTGGTGGCAATGGCCACCATCATGCGATAGCACAGCATGCCCAGCACCCCTGCCATGGTGGCCCCAGTAAAGCAGCTCAACGGCGTGACCGACTTCTTGCCCGCCGCCCCCGCTTTAGGCGCAGAACTACTGCTCGGTTTACTGCTCGATGCATTGGGCGGTTCAGCCATGGCCTTTGTCCAAATCCGTATCCTTTAGTGTAGCGGAGTGTACCGGTTTGATTGTGATGGCATGCTCCCACGCTAGAATACCGGTCGTGATACCCTCCCCCACCCACCTTCTTTTTATGCCCCGTCCTCGTAAACGGTTTGGCCAGCACTGGCTGCGCGATCCTCAGATTTTGAACCAGATTTTAGCGGCGGCAGAGCTGTCGAATACGGATCGCGTGTTAGAAATTGGACCGGGGCAGGGGGTGCTAACCAAAGGCCTGGTGCCCTTTACCCAAGCCGTTGTTGCGGTGGAGGTTGACCGCGATCTGGTACGTCAGCTGCAGCAACAGTTCTCAGCCTCGGAACGCTTTCACTTAATTGAAGGTGACTTTTTAGATACGGACTTAGCCGCTGCCCTGGCGGACTATCCCCAGTTTCAATGGCCCAATAAGGTCGTTGCCAACATTCCGTACTACATTACGGGGCCGATTTTAGAAAAGCTGCTGGGTCGAATCCGACAGCCTAACCCTCGCCCCTATGAATCCATTGTGCTGCTGGTCCAGAGAGAAGTGGCTGACCGGCTGTATGCCGAACCGGGCACCAAGGCGTTTAATGGTCTGTCCGTGCGAGTGCAGTATTTGGCAGAATGCGAGCTGATCTGCCCGGTCCCTGCCAAGGCCTTTAAACCCGCGCCCAAGGTGGAGTCCGCCTTGGTGCGTCTGCGACCGCGCCCGTTTCCCCAGCAGGCCAGCCAGCCAAAATTACTAGATACGTTGGTCAAACAAGGCTTTGCTCAAAAGCGAAAGATGCTGCGCAATAATCTCAAAAGCCTGGTTGAGCGGGATCAGCTGACCGCCTTGCTAGAGGCTATGGATATCAATCCCCAGGTTCGTGCCGAGCAGCTCAGTGTCGATAACTGGGTGACCCTGAGCAATCGGGTGGCGAACCTGGAACCCGCATGTTTAAATCCGGCAAGGGAATGAGATATTAGGTAGGCCACCTTGAGAATTAGGGTCTATGACCAGTTATACGCTGCTGTCGGCGGCAAAAATTAACCTGTATTTAGAAATCATTGGTCATCGACCCGATGGATTTCATGAGATGGCGATGGTCATGCAGAGTGTGGATTTGTGCGATCGCATCACCCTCACCAATCTAACGATGGCCGTTCGACGTCTGCAGTGCGATCATCCCCAAGTTCCCACCGATAGCTCTAACCTAGCCCTCAAGGCCGTACAGCTACTGACTGACAAATTTCCAGAGCTGGCCAATCGCGGTGTCGAAATCACCATCGAAAAATACATTCCCGTGGGTGCAGGCTTAGCCGGCGGCTCAGGCAATGCCGCCGCCACCTTAGTCGGTCTTAATTTACTGTGGAAGTTGGGTCTTACCCAAATCGAGCTAGAAGAACTCGCGGCTCAGCTGGGTTCAGATATCCCGTTTTGTATTCGAGGGGGAACCGCCATTGCCACCGGTCGTGGCGAAATTCTCGACCCCATTCCGAGTCTTACCGACCTCTACGTGGTTCTAGCCAAATACGAAAGCCTCTCTATTTCAACGCCCTGGGCCTACAAAACCTATCGGGCTAATTTTAGCGATCACTACGCCGACATCTCCGATAGCGACACCCTGCAAGAGCGGCAGCAGCGGGTCCATGCCAGCCCCATGGTTACAGCCATCTCCCACCAGGACGGGGCCGCCATTGGATCTCAGCTCTACAACGACCTCGAGCGCGTGGTGCTGCCCGCCCATAATAAAGTGCAACAGCTTCGCGATCGCATGGCAAACCACGGTGGACTGGGCACCATGATGTCTGGCTCAGGTCCCACCGTATTTACCCTGGTCAAAACCCAGGAAGCCGCTGATGCTATTTTGGGCAAGGTTAGGACTGACTTACCTGACCCAGACTTAAAACTCTGGACAGCTCGCTGTACAGCCACAGGCATTCGGTTAGAATCTGACACCTAGAGCCTGCCGTCCGTCTGCAACCAGTCTGCAACCAGCCTGCAACAAAACATTACCCTAACAAACCCAACCATCAGCTGATGGGGCAGCATTGAGCAAGCAACCCTAGAAATCTCACCAGCTTTTGATCCCAGCGCTTACTTCGGGACATTCTATCTCTGCGGATCTTATCTCTGCAGCCGTTTTTCAAAAAGTTGGCCGAGAAGTCATGGCAACTTTGATAGCACTCACCTTAATCTATAGATCGGGAGTTTTTAGATATCAGCCGATATCAGGGGGCTAGTCAGCCGACTAGGAAACCACTAACATTCCAATCAATCCTGTTCTCGTCCCTAGAGCCATATCACCAGATGCCCCTTGCCTTTCGCTCTATTGACCTTGAAGCCCATGCTGAACTGTGTATTCACTTTCGGCGGGACGCGTTTGCCTGTAGTTTTTCCGATGGCGATCAGCGGTTTGCCCTAGAAAGCGGGGACAATTCCCAGGACTATATCAACTGGCTCAGCAAGCGTATCAATGCCTGTCCAGAAAGCTGTGTCCACGTATTTGATGGTCAAGAAATCATTGGTCAGATCGAAACAGAGCTGCGAGGGCAAGAAAAACTAGGCTACGTATACCTGTTTTATTTGATCCCAAGCCGTCGCGGGCAGGGGTTTAGCGATCAGCTCCATGCCTATGTCATGCAGCTATTTCAAGAAGTGGGCGTCATTCGTGCTCAGCTATCCGTTAGCCCCACCAATCAGGCTGCCATCAAGTTTTACCAGCGCCACGGCTGGCAAGATCTCGGGGTAAGACCCGGCCACACCGACGTTAATTTGATGGAACGGGCAATCGAAGCCCCCGCCTACCGTGTGAGCTAAGCCCATTGACCGGCATAAAGCACCCGGGCAGTGTGACAAACACTTGCGTAGCGCTCCATTAGACAGCGATAAAGCCGACAATAAGGGCGACCAGTCTTTATTAACAACTGTCATGCCCCGTTTATGGTCTTTGCCCACCCTCCTGCTAGGCCTGTGGTTGAGTAGCAGCCAGCTCGCTAGAGCCCAAACTCCACAGCTATCTCAACAGGATGTAAAAGCAGTTGTAGACTACTTAACCCGCCCCATGGACACCCAGGCCCAAGCCGAGCGAGATCCTCGGTTTGTGGGTGTGCAAATGACCACCTGCGCGATCCAGGTTACGGGGCAAGTTCCTGAGCAACCAGCGGTGTATCTCTATCAAGAGCAGGCCCTAACGGAACGGATAGAAGATCCTTATCGGCAACGTTTTTTACAAATTACCCTGAGCGAAGATAGCACACGGGTAGAGTCACGTACGTTCAAACCAGCTACACCGGATGCATGGACAGGTCTTTGCCAACAGGCAGAACCTACTATCAACGCCAATGTTATGGGCCAGTTAGTGTGTGTTGTGGGGCTGCGACCTTCCCCCCTAGGCTATGTTGGCAGCACTCCAGGCGAGGGCTGTCCAGTAAATTTGCAAGGCGCTGTACGTCTAACCAATACGATTGTTTTACATCAAGACGGCATGGATACCTGGGATCGAGGCTTTGATCCCAATGGTATTCAAGTTTGGGGAGCCCGGGCGGAACCCTATCAGTATCGCTGGCTAGAGAATTGATCAGACATCGCTGCTCCCCGGCATGAGTTTATCTGCCAGGCCGCACGTTGCACAGATCGGGTCATCTCTTAAATCAGCCACGGTATTGATAAAGTCACGTTAAAGAATAGGACGCCTCGTCTCCATAGGTTGGGCAACGCCTATAATGGGTGAATTACATAAGACCATGCAGATTAGCATTACTAATGTATCGGCTGTGCCACTTGGCATTCCGCTACTCAATTGTGTTAGCCTGCTGTTTGACTGATTCTGGACCTTCTAAACTCACATTGGGTGCGTTTTTGCGGGCCATCTAACCAGCCACAGGTATTTCTAGCTATTAGCCAACTTCAGTTGCTTAGGGCTGTGCCATTGATTGCACGGTGTTTTACCTGAGTCTGAGCCTACCTGGGGATGATGTATCGAAAAGGTAACTCCTTTAATGATTAACCTGAAAAGTCGATTGATCTGGCTGACAGAAACAGTAGCTCTAGGAACTGGATTACTTGTTTTACTGGCTTGGGTCTTAGACTGGCTAATCTAAAGTATTTGTTAATCGAATAATACGTTTTAAGTTTAAAGAGCTGCCGCTTGGATGTTTTTCTGTGCTTACTTTTGACGGATAAACCAATCTGTTGAGTTTCTCAGATTAAAATATTTTTTTATTATTAAACTTGTTGTTGGCGAGAGTTTGCTCAAAGTCTTGAGCGGCGGCAAAGGTGGCTATGAGGCTAAACGTATTTGTTGGAAAATTTGAGTCGTGTGAACGGTGTAACCTGTCGGATTGATAACATTTCTTTTGGGTGTGCAACAACAAGAGCCTAAAAGAAAGAGCTGAAAGTACAAGACTCTTTTTGTGTTTACAAAATCTCACCTTTATTTCAAAAAGAGAGTTTTTTGCCTCTACAGTTCAGCTGCTTGGAAAATAGCATCTGTCGTCAGCTCTAATTCAGGGAAAATAGATGAGTGTAATTGTTGCCCTGTCACTCGCTGCTCTAGCTGATACTCTTCATCCACTAACTGACAGATCGTGATAGTGGGCTGTTTAGGTTGACCAATATAACGCACAGCTCCCAAGGCCCGAAAATCTACAATCCAGTATTCTGCGATGCCCATAGCTTCATATTCCACCAGTTTATGGGCGTAGTCATCGCGCCAGTTGGTGCTAACTACTTCGACTACCAGCGGAATACTTTTACCAAATCGAACGGTTGAGGCTGTTTCCCACAGCGGTTCGTCAGCCAACTCTGCTTTATCCAAAACGGCAACATCGGGACGATAGCCAGAGTCTGGCAGACGGGGTTTGAGCAGACAGCTTTTGGGAATAGTGTAGGCAAGCTGACGCTGACGAATGGCTAAGGTTAGTTCCTCGGCAATGAATGCGCCGACCAGTTCATGGGGGCCTGTGGGCTGCATTTCGGTTACTACACCTTGGTGAAGTTCATAGGTTTTGCCATCGTCAGGAACCCATTGGATAAAATCGTCAAACGTCATCCGTTTGAAGTTAACTGCCTGAACCATCGGATGTTTATTGATTTAGAGCGAGTGTTTACAGTGTAGACGGTGAGTTTTGTTCTAATCAAAAACCCTTTATTTACTTTAGTAGGCGGTCGATTTTGATCTCAATGGATGGCATCGTGACAGGGGTGATAGTGCCTGATTTGTATTTTTCGATGGACTGATAGGTGCCGTCTTGGGGCTGTCGATGCACCCAAAGTTGATTGTTGGCGATATCAATTACCCAGTAGTCTTGAATGCCATGCTGGGCATAGAGGTTTGCTTTTTCGCCTAAATCGTAGGTGAGGGTAGAGTTAGATACTTCTATGAGCCAGTAGATATCGCTAGGACCCGGATGATGTTCATCGTATCGGGACTCGGGGGATTGGACGATGCTGATGTCGGGTTCGGGTTCTGAGTCGTTAGGTAGGGTGATGGGAGCTGCGGAGAATACGACGGCTTGATCTTTGAGAAGAGCTTCTAAATATTTAACGCCGCGTCGATAGGTGGCTCGATGAATGGGTAATTCTGGAGCCATATCTACGATTTTGCCATTGATGAGTTCTACGTGTCGCCCTGAGAGTAATCCGCTGGCGATCATGTGGTGGTAGTCAGCGACTGTCCATCGGGTTAGGGTGGTGGCCATGATGGGGTTGGGGTTGTACCCTGAGCGGCGGCTTATCCTATTGTACTAAAACTGATTGATCACATCTGTGGAGACAATCATGGAAATGGGTAATGCGATATCGACGGTGGTGAGAGAGAGGAACGTATTTTTTAAGATGGCAACATACAACCGACAACAATAATTATTTGATGCCTCCAGTTGGGTTTCGCTGGCTCAACGCCAACCTACAGATTCTGGCACTGTATCCACATATGACGGTTCTTCAAACTGCTTGACTCAGTAATCTGGGCCTGATACCTTACAAAATAGGCAGCTGACAACAGCTGTTTTTCCGCACCCAAAAATTTAGCTGCGCGAGATGGTAGTGCGCCAACACCGCCACCTCGCTAACCCCGTCCAACTGACGTTCCCAGTTGGTGAGCTGTGAGCATTTTACAGCCACCCTGAGTTTAGTTGCAGGGTGGCTGAGTTTTTGGGGGCCTTTCCTCCCTGTCGTTTCGTGGGTAAACCGCCCGCCATATAAAGGAAAACGCCCCTATGACCTTCCAAAATCAGGTGCCCCCATCAGGCACCACAGTGTCACCTAGTCTGCCTGCCGATTTTTCCGGCAGCCTATCCCCAGATGGTACTATTCGCCATATTCTGCTGGGCCACCCCAGCCATATCCGTCAGACCATCCACCTGCTCCACAATCTACGCTATGTGGAAACCAGCCAGTGGAGTCCGCTGATTGAAGTTCCCGACAATCGGCTGATCCTCAGGCCACAGCCGGACGAAGTGATCAGCATGCTGGTCCGACGGCTGTAGCGACTGTGACGAGCGCTAAAGGCTGCGTAGAGGTATTCAGCAGAGACTGGGACCGGATTGATCTTAACAATTTTATACGTAGCCTTTGGGCAAAAATCCCTTCTCCTTTGTACAAAACTCTAAGATCTGATCAATTTGAGCTGTTGGAGTAAAAACACTCCGCAAAATGGCTGAGGCTAACTGAATCATTTCTCAGAGCCAATTGCCACCGTCATCACCATGTATACAGCTTTTCTAGCCTTACCTCCCTTAGATCCTCGCTCTGATAATGAAGTTGAAGCAGAAACTGTTCCTTTTTCTGAAACAGCAGCCTCTGTCGAAACAGTATCCGGTTTATGGAGTAATGTTGCTCCTGCATTGAACAATGCATTGCAAAAGCTAGATAGTGCTTTACCCAAAAACGATGCGGTGAAATATGTGGTGATTCCATCTATGTTTGGCGGGTTTGGGAGCGTCGCGCTGCAGATGGTTCAGGATGAAGGCACGTTTGTAGCTGAGCCTGAATTAAAACCAACAGAAGAGCGAGAAACGGCAGGTAATACCACGGACGAAACGTCTATCGATACCACATCTGGCGCTGCGAACAGTGCTGAGCGTGCAATGGTGCGCCATGAGCCCAAACATGATTTTGTGCCGTCTGTTGAAATGGCGGCGGGTCTGGAGTTTCTGATTTTAGTCGTTTCCAGCGTTTTACTCGGGGCCGTAGTCGGTTTTATTGGGGCCGTCTTGAGCTTAGATGGACCACCCGCAGAAGCCAATAACAAGTCAAAGTTGGCGGCTACGGCTCTGGCGTTTGCGCTTTTCTTTCCGTCTGTGATTACTGTATTACAACAAAATGCTGAATCACAGGCCAAACAACTCAAGAGTCAATATCAGGCAAAAGTTCAAGACATTACCCGGGACGCAAAGGACAGTATCCAGGAGGCAGAGGACAGCGCTCAACAAGCGGCTAAAAGCCGAATTGATGAAGTCAATGAAGTTCTAGATGAGGTCACTGACAATCCAAGTCAGTCAAGCGGGGTTGAAGAGGCGACAAACCATATTGTTGAAAAGAAGAGTGCTTTAATTGACGATGCTAGAGAGCTGGCGCTGACGGCTACTTCAGAAGAGAGTGCAAGGGACTTTATTGAAAGTATTGCAGACATCGGTGAGGCTGACATTGAGGCAGTTCAGAACTATGCCATTGATGCTCTAGAAGAAATTGAAGAGAATTCTGAAATAGTAGCAGAGGTGCAGCAGGCTGCTCAGGAAAAAGCAGAAGAGCTGCGAAATATAGACTCTGACAACTTATAATAGTTGTGACAGCAGGTTGCAACCCAAAAAAATCAGACTAACCTGCGTCTATAGCCAACCATCACCCCAGCCATAATGACTAAGGCCGCCGTGGTAGTTGGTTCAGGCACTGATGCTGCGCCAGGAATGAGGCTAAGTGCATTAATCCCAATAGCGCTGTTAGGAATTGAGCTGCTAAACGCGATGCAGAGCGGCTCGTTCGGAAACAAACGTAACAGCAGTAGCAGGTAAGCTGACTAAAACTGTAGATGCGACGGTTCCAAGGGCAATCGCAGAAATTGCAGAGGCAGTTTTCATAAAAACAACCGGTAAATTAACTTGAATTTGAAAAATTTATAGTAGGCGCATCATTTAAATCTAAATGATGCTCGATGCGAACCCATCATTCATTCATGAATCTCAAGATGTGTGGAGTTAGTAGTGTGAAGTTAGTAGACGGATAACTTGAAGTTTTTTCCAGGCTGCTATCGAGACGGGCAATCAGTGAACCGGCATTTTAGAATAGCCATAACCATATTTTTAAATACAAGTCATAGCATTGGCTCTTTACAGCGGCTGAAAGCTTATTCCTATTGCTGAAATACTATTCTATGGACTGCTAATACTACCCTCACGGGAGTATCGCTTTTATTGCCCAGTCTTCTATTGCTTACTTTATGTTCCGCCTATCTTATCGTCACTGGCTCGTATGGGCTGCTGTTTTATTGAGTCCGATGGGAGGTGCGATCGCAGCCCACGCTCAATCCATCACCACCGCCGATCCGGCCACCTCTATTCAACAGACTGACAACCTTTATCAAATCAATGGCGGTAACCTATCGGTTGATAGTGCCACCCTATTCCACAATTTTGGGCAGTTTGGCTTACTCACTGGAGAAACGGCCACATTTACCAATCCAGCTGCGGTAAACAGCATCATCGGTCGGGTTACCGGCGGCGACGCTTCGATTATCGACGGTTTGCTGAGCGTCGGTGGCAATGCCGACCTCTATCTGTTAAATCCAGCGGGGGTGCTTTTTGGCGATAATGCCCAGCTAAATTTGGGCGGATCATTTTCTGCGTCCACCGCCACCGGGCTCATGTTTGGTGATGAGCTATTTGACGTCCTCGGCGGCAATAATGCCACCCTATTCAATGGCGCTCCCACGGGATATGTATTTGGTAGCGATCAGGCCAGCGCCGTCATTAATACGGGGAATTTAGCAGTTTCTCCCGGACAGTCTTTAACGTTGTTGGGAGGACAAGTTGTTAATACAGGACAGCTTTTAGCCCCAGGTGGTGAAGTTCTGGTGATGGCCGTCCCCGGTGAAAACTTGGTGCGGCTGAGCCAGACGGGGTCGCTGTTGGGGTTGGAACTCGAACCATTGCTCAGTGAGCAAGCCTTGCCAAATTCTGCTGTTTCGTTGTCCACAATTCCTGCGTTGCTGACCGGAGCCGGGGATCTGGGGCTGGCTACAGATATTGTTGTTAACCCAGACGGGACAGTCAGCCTGTCTGACTCATCGCTACAGGTTCCAGTAGCGTCAGGCTCAGCTATCGTCAGTGGTCAGGTAAATGCTACTGGCTCCCTCGGCGGTAATATTGGTATTTTGGGCGATCAGATTGCTCTAGTAGATGCAGCGGTAGAGGCTTCTGGTAATACGGGGGGCGGCACCGTACTGATTGGCGGCGATCGCCTAGGGGCAGGCAGTGTTCCCAATGCTTCTGCCACCGTCATTGATGAAACATCTGTTGTCCGAGCGGATGGGCAGGAGGGCGGCAAGATTGTTGCCTGGGGTACCGATCTGTTGCGTTCAGCAGGCCAACTTTCAGCTAGAGGTGGGACTGGCGATGGTGGCTTTATTGAAACCAGCAGTCTGGGGCTACTAGAGGTGAGTACCACTCCTGATATCTCGGCTACGAACGGAGCAGGAGGTCTGTGGCTACTGGACCCAACTAATATCAGTATCGTGGCTGGCAATGGTGCCACCAATATTAGCGGTGGAAACCCATTTATTGTTGACAGTGCTGAAGATGCCACCTTAGGTGTCGAGAAGATTCGGACTGCACTAACCAGGGGCACCAACGTGACAATCCAAACTGCAGGTACAGGTTCCGGAGATGGCAATATCACGCTAAAAACTAAGCTGGATTTTAATGGTACTGGCACCAGCAGTTTAAGCTTTATTGCTGATGGTGCGATCACGCTCTTAGCCGATATTCTAGATAGCGACAAAACTAGTGATGATAGTTTAAATCTAAATTTCACATCTGCGGGGGCCATCAGCGCAACCGGCAATATCGATACCAATGGGGGTGATGTTGCACTCACCAGTTCCCAAGCTGGCATCAATGTCCGTGATATTTCAACGGACAATATTCGCAGGGAGGCTACAATCGAAGGGGATGTATCGCTTCAAGCCAGAACAGATATTTCAACCAATAACATCAACACATTTTCCTACTCTAGGGGCCTAACTCGTGGTCGAGGAGGAAATGTGATTCTCAACTCAACGGAGGGGGCTATAGACACTGCCGATATTGCCACCGTTGATGAGGTTACGGTAGCTGGTTCTTTTAGTAGCAGTGTCACATTAACTGCGCGAGGGCCTATCAGCGTAAATAATATCTATGGTAGCTATATTCTTTCAGGTGTACCTGGCAGCGAAATTCTACTCCAATCACAGGCATCTATTAGCGCAGGCGATATCCTCAATAGTAGTGGAACTCAAGGGGGAAATGTGACCCTCAAAGCTGAAAATGACATTGTTTTTAGCTTGATTGATACGGAAAGTTTTTTTGAGGTTGCAGGCGGCAATGTTGTTATTGAGTCTCTGCAAGGAAATATTCGTGGCACCAGTGATGGCCTCTTTGAAGAGCGCACGATTTCAACTCCAGGATTCTTTGATGGTGGTACGATCAGCATCTCCCATAATGGTGGATTGATTACCCCATTTGAGGTTGGTGATTCTTCTGTGAATGGAACAGCTGGGTCAATTTCCACAGGAGAAACAACATTAGAGAATGAATCATTTCTAGGCAGTATTACAAGAAGTAATATACAAATTAACGCCACTGAGAACCCTATCATTGTGGTGCCACCTGAAACTCCTATAGGGCCTGTTATTCCTCCTGATAGGATGCCTGGTATTAATCCAGGAACAGTGCCGATTACTACTCCTGAAACTCCACCACCTATCGAAGCTGCTGAGTTGCTCACGCAACTACCTGCAGAGCTGACTACCTGTATCTCCGACTGCGGCACAGCAGATAAACCTGATTCGGCTGGACAGGCCCCAACAGGAGGATACACACTATTATCAGCTCCCGAAATCGCTCTACAACGCTTTGAAGAGAAACTGACAACTGAAGTTGTGGACTATTTGAGTCCCGGTCTGTCTGATGCTGATAATGAGATAGCTGAAAAAGGACAAGACACATCTACTCAGGGCTCGTCCTTTCAATCCGTGGATGCGACAGATTTAATTACGGCACAGGCCAATTTACTCAAAGTACAAGGTCAGACGGGCAAACGTCCCGCTTTAATCTATGCGGTGTTTGGCGCTGGCGATGCGCTTTCAGAATCCAATACAGATTTTGAGAACAATGTTTTACAAGCGGCTACCCCCACCGATCGCCTAGAGCTGTTGCTGGTGACGGCTGAAGGAACGCCCAAGTATATTCAACTACCAGCGACGCGCAGTGAGGTGCTGAAATTAGCCCAGCGGATGCGGCGTCAGGTGTCTAGCCCCAGTCGGATCGGCACCCAGACCTATTTAGAACCGGCTCAAGCGCTATATCAAATTCTAATTGCACCGTTAGAGGCTGAACTGGCCGCCCAGGATATTGACACCATCAGCTTTATTACCGATGCTGGGCTACGTTCTGTTCCCATAGCAGCTCTCCATGATGGGGAAGATTTTATAATTCAAAACTATAATGTTGGGCTGATGCCTAGCCTCAGTCTTACGGATCTCACCTATCAAAACATTCGCAATACCAGTGCCCTAATCGCTGGGACATCGGCCTTTGCCGATCAGGTGACGCTGCCCGGTGTCCCCGTCGAGCTAGGGGCAATTTCATCTCAATGGGAGAGTAAGGTGCTCCAGGGAGATACATTTAAGCTCGATCAGTTTAGGGATGAGCGCCAGGGTAATCCCTACGGCATTATTCATCTAGCGACCCATGGGGAGTTTAACGTTGGCGATCTTTCTCAGTCTTATCTGCACATGCACAATGAGAAAATAGGGCTCGATCAGCTGCGGACCCTCGGTTTACATCGACCGTCCGTCGAACTGCTCACACTGAGTGCTTGCCAAACGGCCTTGGGAAATCGTTCGGCTGAGTTGGGCTTTGCTGGCTTTGCGGTTTTGACCGGGGCTAAGACTTCGGTGGCTAGCCTGTGGAGTGTAAGTGATGAGGCTTCGGCAGGGCTAATGATTGAGTTTTATCGACAGCTGCAGGCGGGGCAGCCGACAATTAAAGCAGAAGCGCTGCGACGGGCACAGCTGGCCATGATTAATGGCGACGTTTCTGTTGAAGAAAATCAGCTGAAGGGTATTGAGCAGGCTTGGGATTTACCTGAGGAATTTGCGATCGCAGACCAACAAGACTTTACCCACCCCTACTACTGGGCCGCATTTACCTTAGTGGGTAGTCCCTGGTAAAGCCTACTGGCCCAGCATCTGCAGCTGATACAAGCTTGCATACAGCCCGTCTGCCGCCAACAGCTCGTCATGGCTGCCTTGCTCTACCAGATGCCCCTGCTTGAGCACCAAAATTCGATCCACATGGCGAATGGTGGATAGACGGTGGGCGATAATAATCGCCGTACGATTTTCCAGTAGCCGATTCAGCGCTGATTGAATCTGCGCTTCGGTGCCCACATCTAGATTGGCGGTGGCCTCATCTAACACTAAAATGCCAGGGTTGCGAATCGCGGCGCGGGCAAAGGCTAGCAGCTGTTTCTCGCCACCGGAGAGATTGGTGCCCCGCTCCCGTAGGATGGTGTCATAACCCTGGGGCAGCTGCTCGATAAAGCTCGCCACATTGGTCGCCTCTGCCGCATGGCGAATCTGGGCGGGGGTGTACTCTTCTCCGAGGGTAATGTTGCTACTCACATCCCCTGAGAAGAGAAACCCATCTTGCAAGATAATCGCCATCCGCTGACGCAAATCGCCCTGGGCCAGATCGCGAATATCCACCCCATCGAGCAAGATCTGACCGTCGCTGACCTCATACAGACGACAGAGCAAACGAATGATAGAGCTTTTACCGGCACCCGTGGGTCCCACCAGGGCCACTTTTTCGCCAGGACGAATGGTGAAGTCGAGATCCCGCAGGACATATTCATCGGGTTTATAGCCAAAGGACACATGGTTAAATCGAATCTCACCGGGTAGGACATTGCCCCGCTCATCGGTGGGTTCGGGCAGCACTGCCGGATCATCGATATCTTTAATTTCGATGGGTTCATCCAGCAGATCGTTCAATCGCTCGACGGCGGTAAAGCCAGCCTGAATGGCGGTGAACTTATCAGCAAACTGACGCAGGGGTTCAAACAACCGCTGGGCAAAGAGAATAAATGTGGTCAGGGTGCCGATCTCCATGTTTTCCCCCAGTACCAGCCAGCCACCGGCACCGAGAACGCTTGCGATCGCAACCAGTGAAATCCACTCTAACGTCGCCGATACTGCCGAATCGTTAAAGATGGTGCGATCTACGGCAGTAATGTAGCGCTCGTTAGTAGTACGAAATAGCTCAGCATTAAACTGCTCACGGCGAAACAGCTGTACCACCTCAATGCCGGCAATGTTCTCCTGTAGGTTTGAATTAAGTCTCGACAGCTCTTCACGAGCCTGGTAGTTGGCAATGCGATACTGTTGCTGAAAGTAGATGATGATGGCCGTAACCGGTATCAGCAAAAACATCAACAACAGTCCCAACCGCCAGTCGATTAGCAGCATCGTAACGCCCGATACCACAATGGAAAACATGTCGCTAAAGATGCCAATGGCCCCAGTGGAGAACACATCGCCTAGGGCACTGACATCACTTGTGAGTCGGGTAATTAGCTTGCCGACGGGGGTGCGATCAAAAAATCGCATCGACAGAGAACTAACGTGATGGAACAGGTCGTTGCGAATGTTGCGGGTAATGTCTTGACCCACTTTCTGTACCAGAAAACTTTGCCAGCCATCCAGGGCTAGCCGCGTTCCAATACACAGCAGCAAAAATAGGATCAAAATATTTAACCCATCCTGCAGCGGCTGATTGGCCAAAAAGTCCCAGGCCCCAGACTCTTGGCCAATCAGCGAAATTGCCTGACCGATCAGCACCGGCTGAAATGCCTGGGCAAATGCCAAGGGGACTAACAGAAGCAACGGTAAAACCAGATGCTCTTTCTCACGCAGAATGTAGGGCAAGAGACGCTGGAACAATTGCCAGTCGTAACTAGACCCCTGTTTGGGAGCGTTAACTGAAGAGGAAGCCATTAGGGTGGATTTTTGTTTGCACTATTTGCACTAAAACAATTTTGTTAAGCGACCACCAGCACCTGCTGCCGGATCAAGTCCACATATTCACTGAGATTGTCCACATTCAGACGATAGCTCAGCGGATGGGCCACCAATCGCGCCGTACTCTCAAACAACACCTCTAACTCCATCAGGTTGTTTTCTTTGAGGGTACGCCCCGTGGAAACCAGATCAACAATGGCCTCGGACATGCCTGTAATCGGCCCTAACTCCACGGACCCGGAGAGCGGAATAATCTCAACTGGTAGGTCAATGCTTTGAAAATAGCGTCGGGCACTGTGGACAAATTTAGAGGCAACTCGGCAGTGAGGGGGCAAATCAAGGGCCGAGCGGTATGGGCCATCCTTTTTTGTGGCCACAGAGAACCGACAACTACCAAAACCTAAATCAGCTAGCTGGGCGACATTGGGCTCTTTTTCGTAGAGCACGTCATAGCCCACAATCCCAAGCTGGGCCTGGCCATATTCCACATAGACTGGCACATCCTGGGCTCTGACTAACAGCCCCTGGGCGCGGCCACTGCTCTCGACAATTTGGAGCTGTCGGTTGCTGCTGTCTAGAAATCCACTAAAGTCTAACCCGGCCCCTTGCAGCATCCGGATCGTGTCTTTGAGCAGTGAGCCCTTGGGTAGTGCAACGGTAATCATTAGGGGCGGTGGTGAGTTGTGTGTAGCTATTTTAACAATTTAATTAGCGTCAGCTACCGGTAATTCCTGATTCCCCTACTACGCCGGACCGATGGCTTGGGCTGCAGCTTCGGCTGCGATCGCAACATGGGTCCAATGGGTGCCCCCCTGGCAGTACACCACATAGGGTGCGCGCAAGGGGCCATCCGCCGACAGCTCTGAGGTACTGCCGTCAATAAACGTCCCCCCCGCCATCACCAGCTCACTTTCATAGCCGGGCATGCCGGCGGGCACCGGATCTACATAGGCCTCAACTGGCGAATGCTGCTGAATCGCTCGGCAAAATGCCACCAGCTTATCAGGATCTTTTAGCCGAATGGCTTGAATCACATCCCGCTGCGGGGCCTCTACCGCTGGGTTAACGTCATAGCCGAGCTGACTAAATGTTTGGGCCAGTAAATAATTGCCCTTGAGGGCTTCACCCACCATTTGCGGAGCTAAAAATAGCCCCTGAAATAAGAGTCGATTCTGATTCAAGGTGGACCCGCCAGAACTGCCAATACCGGGTGATGTCAGCCGACAGGTGGCCGCTTCTACTAGATCGGCGCGTCCCGCCACATAGCCCCCCGTGGTGACAATGGTGCCGCCTGGATTTTTGATCAGCGACCCGGCCATTAGATCTGCCCCCACAGCCGTGGGTTCACGTGTTTCTACAAACTCGCCATAGCAATTGTCCACAAAACACACCGTATCTGGGTTTTGGGCCTTAACTGCGGTCACAATCTGAGCAATGTCATCAAGGGTCAAACTGGCTCGCCAGCTATAGCCACAGGAGCGCTGGATCAGCACCATTTTGGTCTGGGGGCGAACTGCCGTGGCCAGCCCCGACCAATCTACGGTGTTGGCCGCTGTCAACGGCAGTTCTCGATAGCTAATGCCAAAGTCCTTGAGGGACCCCTGCCCCTCCCCGCGAGTGCCAATCACCTCCTCCAGGGTGTCGTAGGGGGCTCCGGTCACCGCCAGCAACTCATCTCCCGGTCGTAATACACCAAATAGGGCACAGCTAATGGCATGGGTCCCCGACACAAACTGAATCCGGACCGCAGCGGCCTCTGCCTCCACTAAAGTGGCAAAAACGCGATCTAAAGTTTGTCGTCCCAAATCATCGTGACCATATCCTGAAACCCCTGAAAAATGGTGTGTCCCCACCTTATGGGTGCGGAATGCCGCCAAGATTCGAGAAATATTTGCCTTGACCTGGGAGTCAATTGCGTAAAAAATCGAAAATAGTGCTTGTTCTGTCGGCTGCAGTGTCTTCAGGCTATTCACTCGC
>NZ_JADEXP010000613.1 GCF_015207065.1 Leptolyngbya cf. ectocarpi LEGE 11479
CTACGTAAGCCTGATAAGGGTTACCGGCTATTACGCCCTGATTAGGTGCAAAGGAAATCAGCTAAAATGCTCAAAACCCTTGCACCTAACCAGGGAAATGTACCGACAATCATCACCGGGTCAGCTATCGTTCGAGAATTTCTATCTGCCGTTTAGGGGTAAATTATCGAGCGAAAACCGTTGGGTAAAACTAGCGGAGATGGTTCCATGGGATGAATTTGAATCGGTTTATGCGCAGCAGTTCAGCGAGGACGAGGGAGCACCGGCTAAGCGATTTCGGATGGCCCTAGGTGCATTGATTATCAAAGAACGACTGGGCATCAGCGACCGGGAGACGGTCGAACAAATACGAGAGAACCCGTATCTGCAATATTTTCTAGGGTTACATGAGTATCGTGACGACGCGCCCTTTGATGCGTCGATGTTGGTGCATTTCCGAAAACGGATTGGGATTGACCTGGTCTTGCAAGTCAACGAGTCGGTCGTCCAATCGGCGATGGAGGCAGACACCGCAGCTTTACCAACCGACTCAGACCCAGGTCACAAGGCCCCGTCAGATGAAGATGATTCAGATCCACCCGAGCCACCGGTGCTAGAGCATCGCGGAAAACTGATTGCGGATGCGAGTTGTGCGCCTGCGGATATTCGCTATCCGACGGATCTTGATTTACTCAACGAGGCCAGAGAACACAGTGAACGTCTGATTGATGAGCTATATCAACAGGTGGCCGGATGTATGAAGAAAAAGCCACGGACCTATCGCAACCAGGCGCGAAAAGCGTATCTAACCCTTGCCAAAAAGCGTAAAAAGCCCCATAAACTGATCCGTAAAAGCATCCGACAACAACTCAATTTTTTACGGCGCAATCTGGCCCACATTGATAGACTCATCACGGTGGGAGCCTCCTTAGCGGCTCTAGATCCGCGTGAGTATCGGACGCTGTTGGTCATTCATGAGGTGTTTCGCCAACAGCAGCACATGTACGACCAAAAGAGCCGTCGGATTGATGACCGCATTGTGAGTATTTCTCAACCCCATGTTCGTCCTATTGTGCGGGGTAAAGCCGGAACCCCGGTTGAATTTGGGGCCAAGATTGCCATTAGTTGTGTAGCGGGATTTGTATTTCTCGACCACCTGAGTTGGGACAACTTCAATGAATCGGGCGATTTGATTGACCAGATAGAGCGGTTTCGTACGCGAACGGGCCACTATCCAGAGTCGGTTCATGTCGACCAGATTTACCGAACACGGCCTAACTTGGATTGGTGTAAACAACACGGCATTCGTCTAAGTGGTCCACCGCTAGGACGACCGTCCCTGGATGAAAAAGAACAGACTCAACTGCGACAACAAGCCCGTGAGGATGAACGCATTCGCGTGGAAGTCGAAGGTAAGTTCGGTCAAGCAAAACGGCGGTTTGGCCTCGGGCGGGTCATGGCCAAACTGGCCCAAACCGCTGAAACTATGATTGCGATTACCTGCTTGGTGATGAACTTGGAGAAACGGCTACGCCGGTTTATTTTTTGGCTTATGCGCTTCTGGATACACTTGGTACACTCGGCTATCCAGTCCTGGTGACACGAGACACATCACACCTGGAAGTACATCGCTAA